>CAZTOO010000128.1:0-3667 GCA_964615215.1 uncultured Methanosarcinales archaeon | reverse complement strand
GATGATGGCGCATCTCTTATTGTCTTCATAGGTCCATCTGACATCCAGGTTCTGTATCTGGGGCGGTTCATTGTCTATCGAAACAGAGCCCTGGGTGATGTAGGTGCCTCCGTCGTCTGTTGTCAGTATGACATTATAGTTTCTGGCAGAAGCGTCGAATGTTGTAGGAATGGTTGCCTTGCAGGTGTAGATGCCTATGTCGCCTCCTGGTTCGCAGGAGCTGAATTGTTGATATTCTCCAGAGCCGGGGACAGAAACTTTCAATTGGGAAGGTTGCGGTATGGTGTCGTCGGTGACTGCAATGTCAACTGCAACCACATACCCTTCTCCTGCACCATCAACATACCCAGGCACAGAATGCATGGTACCTTTGCTCTGTACTGTATTGATAGCAATGCCCTGGATGGATGCTGAGACAGGAAGAGGTGCATAGGAGAGGAACGCGATAGGCAGGAAGAACACTATCAAGTACGTTAAGAATAGAGCTCTACCTCTTTTCGACCTGACCACTCTCATGCTCTGAAATCAGGAGAATAGAGTATAAAAAGGTTTCTATTAACGTCTTCACTCCTTTTGTCCTCTTATGGTGTGAGGATCTCTAGACACTTATCTAACGGACTTTCTGAAGAGTAGGCTTCTGTTTCAGGCTCTTATCATGTTCACATGCTGTAAAAGCTTTGCTCCCCCAACACTACCCTTCATCTTCATATTTGAAAAGTCAGTACAACGACAGATGCACTGGAAAAAGAAATCTCTCTGCTCTTCAAGCTAAGAACCAGTTAAGGTATCCTCTGGAAACGGTCGTGATGCAGCACATAGGCTGGTTTGGAGACAGGGGATGCAGGAACCATGACAGCTTCTGCCTTCTCCTTCATCTGCATTGAAGAGGAGAGCCTCTGCCGGAGCTCTTCCATGACAGGCGCCTCAACCTGTTTCGGTTTCCATTTGAAGTCTATATTGTCATCTGTGAAGCGCGCTATCACATTGATGATAGGCACAGCTTCCTCATACAGCCCGCATCTGCCGTTGTTCATGACGATGTTGGTGCCGTGGGCTTTCATCACCTCAAACAGCGCTGATGCACAATAGCTGGCCACGAAGAACATATGGCTTGTTTCCGGGGAGGAAAGATCCTCAACATGCTTGACATTCTTCTTTGACACCACCTGCACATGGCCCTCAGTCATGGGGTGCTCTGCCATGATGACATACAGCAGGTTATCCTCATACAGGATTTGCCTTTTCGTGGCTGCTTCCATTCATACACCCATCATTCTCGACACCTTGTCAAGGACATCATCATCTTTTTTAGGAGGCATGGCCTTCCCTTCCCTGCTCTTCTTTGCCGCATTCAGCTCTTCCGAAAGCTCGTCGACATCGACCTGGCTGAAGAGCATCTTCAACTGCTCATTTCTCTTGATCTCTTCCTTCAGCACCTCAGGCTGGTCACTCACTATCTGCATCAGCTTGGGGTTCTTCTCCAGGATGGCAATCACTTCCTGTCTGGTGAAGCTCCTTGTCTTAGGCTCCACTCCAGGAGTATGCCATCTCCTCAGGTGATTGGTGACCATCAGCGGCAGGTTCTGCTCCAGCACAGAAGCTATCTCATCCACTTTCTGCTCCATCACGCTTCTCTTCTCGATATCGAATGTCGAAAGGCCGTCGCCAGGGTCTCTGGGGACAAGATGCACCATGAAATGCGAGCTCTGCTGCCCTGCTGCTGCTCCGTTGGCTATGAAGATGCTTATCCCCAGGCAGGGCATCGCCCTTCTCGCCGCTGCAGAAAGCTCCTTTACCTTGACGAACAGATGCTCGAACGTCTCAGGCGGAATCAACGGCGCTATGGGATAATGCTCCTTCGGCATGACCAGCATATGCCCATTTGCCGCAGGATTGATGTCTAATATGGCGAGGATTTTCTCATCCTCATACACTTTCTTCGACGGGACGCTGCCCGAGATGATCTTGCAGAACGGACACTGCTGCTTCTGCTGCTGTATCAGTTCTTCCTGCGATTCTGCCATACTGCACTGCACTAAGACGCTGCTTTCTTAAATATGTTGTGGAAAGGCAAAGAGGTCTGTCATCCACAAGATTTATAAGGCACTATCAGTTTTTTGCCTGGAAACATGGGTGGGTCATTGTTTTTCACGATGTACTCATGCTCATATCCGGAGGTATAGGTTACTATGGCGAAAAAACACAAGGAAGAGGAAACGAAAGGTTCTGATTTTGACTCAAGCATCGCGTGGAAGATTGCGACCGCAGTCCTTGCGATAGCGCTGCTGGTGAGCATCTTCACCTCAGGCTTCCGCGATTTTAAGATGTCTGAAGAGGCTGGTTCTACAGCATCTGCTGTGAAAGGCGACAACACCTATTCCGACGATGATGCGTTCCTCGGCAATCCCAATGCACCGGTGGTGATGGTAGAATGGAGCGAATATCTCTGCCCGTACTGCAAAAGGTTCAATGACGAGACCTTCCCCAGCCTGAAGAAAGACTATATAGATACAGGAAAAGTGAAGTTCGTGTTCAGGGACTATATCATTCACGGCGACACTGCCCAGCAGCTGTCAGAAGCTGTGGAATGCGCAGGCGAGCAGGGCAAGTACTTCGAGATGCACGATATGGTATATGCATCCACAGAACAGCCCACTGTCGCTTTACTGAAGCAGTACGCTTCTGAGTTGGGGCTTGACACTGAGAAATTCAACACCTGTGTTGATACCAGGGCTATGAAAGCTGAAGTCGAGAAGGACCAGGCTGACGGCCAGAAAGCAGGCGTACGAGGCACTCCAGGATTCCTGATCAACGGAAAGCTGGTGAGTGGAGCGCAGCCTTACGAGACCTTTAAGGCAGAGATTGAGGCAGCGCTCGCAGGAGGCGCAGCGGCACCTACAGCCCCGACAGAGCCTGCAGCGCCTGACACTGCAAACGATCCTCCCATCCAGTTCACTGTCATCACTGACAGCACCTGCAGCCTGTGCGACACCAGCAATGTGGTCGGAGTCACAGAGACACAGCTTTTTCCTAGCGTAGTGGTCAAGGAAGTGGACTACAACACTCCTGAAGGAAAGGCATTGGCGCAGAAGTATCAGATTGACACACTTCCTGCCTATATCTTCGACAGCAATGTGGAGAAGGCTGCCAACTTCGCAAATGTGGCTCCAGCACTCATCAAGGTAGGTGACAGCTATGTGATTGATCCTGCACAGACAGATGCCCCAAAAGTCATGAATCCGCCGGGGATTGATGATGATGCAGTGAAAGGCGATGTGAATGCGCCTATCACCATCATAGAGTTCTCAGACTACCAGTGTGCTTACTGCGGCAAGTTCTATACCGAGACTCTTCCACTTCTGGAAGAGAACTACATCAAGACAGGAAAAGTGAAGCTGGTGTTCAGGGATTTCCCTATTGATACCCTCCATCCTAAGGCAGAAAAGGCCGCTGAGGCTGCAGAATGCGCAGGAGAGCAGGGCAAGTACTATGAGATGCACAACAAGCTCTTTGAGAACCAAGCGAGCGCTGATGTAGAAAACTATAAGAAATGGGCCCAGGAACTGGGACTGGACAGCGCTGCCTTCGACGACTGCCTCGATTCAGGGAGGATGGCTGCTGAGATACAGAAAGATATGCTTGAGGGACAAAACTCAGGGATATCCGG
>CAZTOO010000127.1:0-3707 GCA_964615215.1 uncultured Methanosarcinales archaeon | reverse complement strand
CTCCCTGGCAGTGGCAGCAGTCCCTGAAGGGCTGCCTGCAGTCGTCACCATTGCCCTTGCCATCGGCATCCAGAAGATGGTAAGGAAAAAAGCTCTCATCAGGAAACTTCCTTCTGTGGAGACTCTGGGCTGTGTGGATGTGATCTGCACAGACAAGACAGGCACCCTGACACACAACGAGATGACTGTCAAGCGCATCTTCCTGGGCGGAGAGAACATAGGCGTGAGCGGGGAAGGATATGCAAAAGAGGGCGCATTCTCATCGAAAAACAAAGACCTGGAGATGCTGCTCAAGGCAGGGGCATTATGCAACAATTCTGACATCAATTTCTTCAAGGACAAACAGCCTGAGATTGTTGGGGATCCCACAGAAGTGGCCCTCATCGTGAGCGCTGCAAAAAACGGAATGGAAAAAGAGGACCTTGAGAAAAGGTATCCGAGAGTGGGAGAGCTGGTGTTCACTTCCGAAAGGAAGATGATGACCACCCTGCACAGGCCTGCAGCGCCAACTGCAGAAGAGAAAGGGAAGGTCTTTGCGTTCTCAAAAGGCGCTCCAGACGTGCTCCTGGAGAGATGCGACTTCCAGCTCATCAACGGCAAAGTGAAAAGGCTGTCCAAGGAGGAGAAGGCCGCTATCCTCAAGAAGAACGAGCAGTACGCGAAAGAGGCAATGAGAGTCCTTGCCTTTTCCTATAAGGCAATGCCGCTCCCTGCATCCCCTGCCACAAAGACCACCACCTTCAAGAAGGAGGATATCGAGAAGGACATGGTCTTCATCGGCCTTCAGGCGATGATTGACCCTCCAAGAAAAGAGGCGAAGGAAGCAATCCAGAAATGCACAGATGCAGGCATCAGGGTCATCATGATCACCGGCGACCATGAGACTACTGCAGTCGCCATCGCGAACGAATTGGGCATCAAGGGAAGGGCCATGACAGGAAAGGAGCTGGACGAGCATCCCGACCTCAGCGAAGTCATCCATGAGGTCTCAATCTTTGCCAGGGTCAATCCTGAGCATAAGATGAAGATTGTTGCTGCGTTGGAGAAGAGAGGCCACATCACCGCCATGACTGGCGACGGAGTGAATGATGCTCCTGCCCTGAAGAAGGCAGACATAGGCGTTGCCATGGGCATCGCAGGCACTGATGTTGCGAAAGAGGCATCGGACATGATCCTTCTGGACGACAATTTCGTCACCATCGTCAATGCAGTGGAAGAGGGCAGAGGCATCTATGACAACATCGTGAAATTCGTCAATTATCTTCTCTCCTGCAACATTGCTGAGGTATTCATCATCTTCTTCGCCATGATCTTCAATATGGGTCTCCCTCTCACTGCCGCGCAGCTGTTGTGGCTGAATGTGGTGACTGACGGGCTTCCTGCTTTAGCGCTCTCTGCAGACCCCCACTCTGCAGACGTCATGAAGAAAAAGCCGAGGAAGAAGGGCCAGCATATCATAGACAGGGTGATGGGAGAGACTATCCTAATCATCGGGGTGCTGATTACTATAGGCGTATTGGGTGTCTTCTGGTACTACACCAAATTTTATGATATCCATACAGCAGAAACCATGGCATTCACGACATTTGTCGTGTTGGAGATAGCCAGGTTGCATATCATCCGTTCGCACTATAACCTGTCGTTCTTCTCCAACAAATATCTGGTGCTGGCGATAGCGGCTTCCTTATTCATGCAGTTGCTTGTAGTCTATACGCCGCTCAACAGGTTCTTTGAGACTGTGCCTCTGTCACTTGTCGACTGGTTTGCCATAGCCATCGTCATTGCCTTCACCTTGATTATGGTAAAGCTCATCACCATAGTGAGGAAAAGGCTTGAAAGGGCAGATGCTGAAGAGTTCTGATTGCCATGAACCCCCGCCATCAAAAACAGCTGTTCTGGAACGTGAAAGCCCATAACTGGGGAAGGAAGGTAGAGCAGTTCTTCAGAAGACGCATCAAGGACTGCATCAGGAACTATGCAGGCAAGAAACATCTTTCACTGGGCGCAGGCCAGCTGCAATATGTGAAGAACCAGTACGTGCTCGACATCTCCCCCAAGATGCTGGCGAAGAACAAGGCAAAGCATAAGGTGGTTGCAGACCTGGAAAGGAAGCTGCCGTTCGAAAAGCAGAGCTTTGACTCTGTTGATGCGGTGTTTGTCATGAACTATATAGAGAATCTTTCCCAGCTGGTGAAGGAGATACGCCGCATCCTGAGGAAGAAAGGGAAGGTAGTGATGGTGAATTCCCTTGACAAAGTCAAGGATCTCTCCTCGCTCATGGAGATCACACCTGGGAAGAAGAACATCGCCAGGATAGAGAAGCTCATGAAAAAGAACCGTTTCTCACAACTGGAGCACAACAGGATGCAGTATCACGGAAAATCAGTATGGATGGGTGTGTATCAGAAACGATAGGGGAAGGATGAAAAAAGAAGAGAAAAGATTATCACTTTTTGTGCCTGCCTGCATCTGCCTGATGGATTTCTGAGAGCATAGCACGCAGCAGTGCCTCAAATTTATAGGTGAATTCACCCGAATCCTTGCTGAGCTCAGCAAGAACCTCCTGGAGTGCCTGGGGAGAATACCCTTCCTTCGCGATGTGCGCGACATCCTGGTCCCATTTCACATAAAGCTCACGATGGCCTTTGAGAAGCAAGGTGACCTGGGCCATAAGAAAAATCATATCCCTATGGAATTCCTTTTCTTCCTTTTTATACTTATCAAATATTTTGGCAATTGCCGCAGGATTCCCATCATGATCTCCTCTCTCAAGCTCTTCCTCAAGTCTTTTGAGGTAGGTGTTATCATGAAAAAGATGGTATATCGCTTTCCGTGTGTCCCATTTCTTCATGAGAGACATGCTTGCCTTGAGCTCTTCGATGCCAGAAGTGAATGTTCCGCCTTCGCCTGTTACCATAATGACCTACCTCATTTGTTTTTAGCGTAATATAATGAAGGAAAGTAAAGAGAACTCACTTTATAAATGTTTCTCTTAAGAAAAGATTTTTATAGATAGGCAAGAACTCCCCATGCATGCACACCCTCACCATCAGGACCTCAAAAAGGAACGAGCTTCTTGACATCACTGGTAAAGTGGAGGATGTTGTCGCAAAATCAGGCGTAAAAGAGGGCATCTGCATAGTATTTGTCCCGCACACCACAGCCGGCATCACCATCAACGAGAATGCTGACCCTGATGTCAAACACGATATCTTAGCGAAATTAGAGCACATGATACCTCATAATGAAGCCTATTATCAGCATGGAGAGGGCAATGCTGATGCCCACATCAAGGCAAGCATGATAGGCAGTTCTGTTAATGTAATTATAGACAATAAGAAACTGGTTCTCGGAACCTGGCAGGGCATCATGTTCTGTGAGTTTGACGGGCCTAGGACAAGACAGGTGCATATCCAAGCCATCAGCAACAAGTGACCACTAGTTAGTAGTCATAAAACAAAACATTTATATAACCTTAATTCTGAAAGAGCGATATGACATTACAGGGAAGGATACATTCTGAAGCTGTGCCTAGAACCGGATATAGAGTTGAACTTCTTCCGTTTCCTCTTGATGGAGCATTTTTGAGGACTGATGACCTGACGGCAGGGGATATCCAATATGCAAGAAGAATAGCTGACAGGAAGTACCTCATTGTTTTCGGAGATGTCTCAGGGAACGGCAACAGGGCAGGCCGTATTGCAGAG
>CAZTOO010000126.1:0-3748 GCA_964615215.1 uncultured Methanosarcinales archaeon | reverse complement strand
ACCGTCAACATTCTTCCTGGCCTGGCAGAATCCCACACCTCCATCACTCAGGACACATTGGTGGGGGCATAACTCGCATAACACATCCTTGCCTTCCTTCCTGTTGAAATAGAGCGCGTATCTCATGTTGTGTTGTTCTTTATCTTTTTCTTTTCTTTTGGGCAGTCTTCAGTTTTTTAGCTGCACGTCCTGATTTTTTCTTATTCGAAACCTTCTGTTTATGGGCTTTTATCGTTCTGCGTCTCTGAGGCTTAACTGCCTCGGAAACAGAAGCTTCCTTCCTCTTCGGATTCGTATCGTTCGTCTGAGAGATAAGAGATTCCGGAGAGACAAAAGTAGCAGATGCTGCAGTCTCTTTCTGCGGTTCAGGAACTTCATACAAAGGATGATGATGGGCGTGCTTCAAGTGCCGCATCATGTGGATAAGGAACGCCAGCACCAGGAAGAACAGGATGATGAGGGGGATCAATACGATGATAAGGGGGTTCATGCAGATGCACCTTCCTGCCTGACAGGCATGATGATGCGGAGGAGACAAAAAAAGGGCAAGAGAACACGATGAAAAACTGCTGGATAGAGAGCTATCCGTTCAGACACGTCCATACCACCCTAACCTTCTTTCCCAACTGCCTGCGCGTTGTGTTAGGGATGAGAAAATCATAGCTCTTTATAATCTTTTGGCTTTTCCATCGCTGAAGGATTTCCTCTTTTGAAAATCTTTTTTCCAGCCGTCTGATGATATCTTTGTCGGAAGCCTTCACGAGGATGATGCTGTCAGCATAGGCAAGCCATTTCTTCTGGTAGAGGAGTGCTGACTCAAAAAACACGATCTTGCCTTTCCTCTCTGCCTGTTCCTTCATCTTCTTCAGGTAGGAAAGCACATAGGGATGTATCAGATGCTCCAATTGTGCTAGTTTTCTTTTGTTCGAGAAAACAAGAGCTGCAAGTTTCTTCGTGTCAATGCAATTTTTTGTGAGTATGTCGGTCCCCAACAGAGAAACAACTCTCTTCTTCAGTTTTCCGTGCAGGAACTTCTTTCCCAGAGAATCAGTGTCAACAACAACCGCCCCATATCTCCTGAAGTAGGAGCATACTGTTGTTTTTCCTGCCCCAAACCTTCCCGTGACTGCGACTAACATGTTACGCCTTCCTTAACAGCGCTATCGCCTGCTTTGGATTCTTGTGGGTGAAGACATAGTGGCCTGCGACAAGAATATTTGCACCAGCTTCCTTCACGAGCTTTGCTGTCTCGGCAGTGATGCCGCCGTCCACTTCAATATTCATGTTTGGCTTCATCTGCCTCAATCTCCTGATCTTCGAGAGTACGTCGGGGATGAACTTCTGGCCTCCGAATCCTGCAGACACGCTCATGACCAGCACCATGTCAACCTTGTCAAGATAGGGGAACAATGTTTCCAGGGCAATATCGGGATTGATGGCAACCCCGACTTTTTTGTTATATTTTCGGATTTCTGCGATAGTCTGCTCAGCATCATCCTTAGAGTTCGGATGGAATGTGATGCTGTCAGCTCCAGCATCAACAAAAGGCTTGACATACTGCAGAGGATGCTCGATCATCAGATGTACGTCTTTGAATTTCCTGCTCCTGACATGCCTGAGCACCACAGGGCCTATCGTGATGTTGGGCACATAATGCCCGTCCATGACATCAATGTGCAGCCAGTCTGCGCTCTCCACTCTCTTTATCTCTTTGTTGAGATTTCCGAAATCAGCAGAAAGGAGTGAGGGAGTGATGATGAGCTTTGGCATATGGGGAGTGAAAGGAGAGGGTTATAAAAACTTAACTGAGCAGAAGTCAGTATCCTATCTCCTTGTTCAGCCTCTTGATCTCTTCCACAGCAGCGCCAGCATAATCTGAACTGCGTGACTTCTGATAAGCATAGCTTATCCCCGAACTGCTGTTAATTCTATGCAGAGAGAGAGGATTTTTCGTCTTCCTTAATATCGCAACAACATCTGCAGCGTTGCCTCCTTGAGAACCGACACCTGGTATCAAAAGAGGGATTTCCTTCCCCGACGAGACAAACAATGAGGAAAGCTCCTCCAATTCAGCAGGATAGGTAGCCCCTACGACAGCGCCAGAACCCCACTCAATAATCTTCCTGGAGACTTTCACATAGAGCTTTTCCCCGTCGACAACAAGGTCCTGGAAATCTCTTGCTCCTTTGTTTGATGTCCTTGCCAGTATATAGACGCCTTTCTCCTTATGCTCAAGGAACGGCTGCACAGAATCAGTCCCCATATAAGGAGCGACAGTGACTGCATCAGCACGGTATTCTTCAAACACAGCTTTCGCATATGCAACGCTTGTCTTTCCTATATCCCCTCTTTTCGCATCAAGGATTACCAGCATGCCTTCTTTCTTATAGGGTGTGATAATCGTCTTCAACGCACGCAACCCCTCAAAGCCGTACTGCTCAAAAAAAGCGATATTCGGCTTGATAGTGCTGGGAAATGCTTTCTCCTTCTTCATCCTTTCAAGTATTGTCAGATAGAACATACTGATTGCCTTCTCAGGACCTTCCTTTATCGGAATCTTCTCCAGTTCAGGATCGATGCCGAAGCAGAGTATTGTTTTGAAATGCTCAGCGTTCTTCTTCAGCAGCTCAGTATACAGCATCAGGCAAACCCCTTGGTCTGGGCCCAGCCTGCAGGGTCTTTCCTCCAGGCAAGCACTTCCTTCGTGTCAGACTCTTTGATATATTTCTTCTTCACTGCAACATCAAGCAAGGTGCCCAAGTCGCACAGGCAGGTCAATGCACACTCTTTCTGGCTGAAAAGCTCATGCGCCCTCTCATTGCCATACGTGAAGATGGCCACACAGTCTTCCACAAATGCCCCTTTCTCTCTCAACGCATCCAAAGCTGCCGCAGAGCTGCCTCCTGAATTGACCACATCTTCCACCAGGATGAACTTCTGGTTCTTGTTCACCACTCCCTCTATCCTGTTCTGCTTCCCATGGTCCTTGGCAGACGCCTTGACATAGCACATACCCACTTTCAGCCTGTCAGCAATCAAGGCTGCATGCGGTATGCCTGCTGTCGCCACACCTGCAATCCCTTCACAGGTCATGTCATTGTCTTTTATCGCTTTCAGGAAGAAATTGATGATCTGCTCCCTGTGCTCCGGAAACCCCAGAAGAAGGCGGTTGTCGCAGTAGATGGGCCCTAATGCCCCTGAAGCATACCTGAACGGGTCTTTGGTGTCTATGCTCACTGCCTTATGCTCAAGAAGTATCTCTGCAACCACTTTCGCCATAGCCTTGTCCATGAGTATCACCTTCTACGTGGGAGTGCCTGTCTGAATATAAACCTACCCCTCCGGAAAAACATAAGGATTTAAATATTTTACATCATCAAAAAGCCCTATGAGCGAGGAACATTACGCCATTCAGCTCCATCCGCAGCATAGGAAGAGCTCCAATAAGGAGAAGTTCATGAAGAGGCACAAGGCTTTTGTGCTTGAATTTGCACTTCTCCACCGCTATCTGGACAAGAACGAACATGAAGCTTTGTCTTATCTGGCACTGCTCTATGCTGCCCAAAGGTCCTATAAGGACGAGAAGCTGAAACAGCATTATAAGGAGATAAAGAGACTTGGGAAAGAGGCAAAAGACAAGCTAGGGGATTTCCTTAAGTTATCAAAGAAGGCAAAATACCATTATTTCCGCATGATACTCTCTCCTGGCGCAGGCCATTCGATAGAGAGCTGTCTGGCAGTCATAGAG
>CAZTOO010000125.1:0-3762 GCA_964615215.1 uncultured Methanosarcinales archaeon | reverse complement strand
CTACACCAGGAAATACCTCACTACGATAAAGTCCCTGGCAAAGGAGGCTGAAGAGTATACGGTGGCGACAGACTATGACATCGAAGGCGAGGTCATAGGACTGAACATCGTGCGGTATGCCTGCAGGCAGAAGGATGCAGCAAGGATGAAATTCTCCACTCTCACAGCGCCTGACCTCATCAGGGCGTATGAAAGGAAATCCCCCACCTTAGACTGGGGGCAGGCAAACGCAGGAGAAACCAGGCATATCCTGGACTGGCTCTACGGCATCAACATCAGCAGAGCACTTACGTTATCGATAAAGCATGCCACTGGAATGTTCAAGATACTCTCTTCCGGAAGGGTCCAGGGCCCTGCGCTCCAGATCCTCGTCCAGAAAGAGAAGGATATCAAAGCCTTTGTCCCGGAGCCGTTCTGGCAATTAGAGCTCCAGGGAAACATCCATGCGAAAGACATCATAGCGCTCCATATCAAGGACAAGTTTAAGGATCATGAGGAAGTCAAAAGGATATATGAAAAATGCAAAGGAAAGAAAGCTTTTGTCGACAGCATGGAGAAGAAGCAGTTCAACCAGAACCCTCCTTTCCCCTTCGATCTGACCTCATTGCAGATAGAGGCATTCAGGACAACAGGCATCGCTCCCAAAGACACCATGGCCATAGCGCAGGACCTCTACATCGCGGGGACCATCTCCTATCCCAGGACTTCGTCGCAGAAGCTGCCGGCAGAGTTGGGCTTTGACAACATCATGAAACTGCTGGCGAGGCAGCCTGAATACAAAGTCTTGTGTGGGGAGCTTCTCAAGAAGCAGGCTCTCAGGCCGAATGAAGGTCCGAAATCTGATCCTGCACACCCGGCAATCTATCCCACAGGCGTTGTCCCAAAACTCACAGACAGCAGGAAGAAAAAGATTTATGACCTGATAGTGAGGAGATTCCTGGCGACATTTGGGAATCCCGCAGTGAGGGAGACAGTGACGGCAAACATAGCTATCGAGCAGGAGCTGTTCCGTACCTCAGGCACACGTACGGTAGTCAAAGGCTGGCATACGTATTATGGGGATTTTGCGACCTTCAAGGAGGAGGAGCTGCCGGACATGAAAAAAGGCGAGGAAGTACGAGTGGACAAGCTCCACATACTCGACAAGGAAACACAGCCTCCGAAAAGATACACTGCCTCATCCATCATCAAAGAGCTGGAGAAACGCAATTTGGGGACAAAGGCGACAAGAGCCTCAATAGTGGATGCACTCTACCAGAGAGGATATGTGAATGACAAATCCATAGAAGCCACTGGATTGGGCATCAAGACCTGCGAGACACTGGAGAAATACTGTCCGGATATCCTTGACGAGGCACTTACCCGCCATTTCGAGGAGGAGATGGAAGAGATACGCCAGGACAAGAAGACAGAGAAAGAGGTGATTGATGAGGCCATTGTTGTCCTCGCCAAGATATTCGAGAAGTTCAAGAAGCAGGAGAAAGAGATTGGAAAAGGCCTGGCAGATGCCTTCATGGAGACAAGGGATGAGATGAATCTCATCGGCAAATGCCCAAACTGCGCAGACGGATATTTACAGATGAGGAAAGGGAAGTTCGGGATGTTCATCGCCTGCAACAAATACCCGGAATGCAAAACTACTTTCTCCCTGCCGAGCGCCATGGTCAAGCCCACAAAAGAGATATGCGAACACTGCAACATGCCCATGGTGCTGATCATCAAGAAGAGGAAGCAGCCCCAGAAGATCTGCATCAACCCGAAGTGCAAGAGCAAGATAGGCGATTACACGAAGGAGCAGCGCCATGAGATGGACCTGGTCGAGAAAGGCCATATGAAGAAGAAATGTCCGAAGTGCAAAGAGGGCTCTATGGTGGTAAGGAAATCAATATATGGAAGTTTCTTCGGCTGCAACAAGTACCCTAAATGCAGATATACAGAGAAGCTGACAGAGAACAGGAAGGATCCTGAAGAATAAATCTTCGCGTATAATTCTTTCTTTTCACTTTGCTCACTCCAGAGTCTGACTACCCTTAAACAGAAGCTTACTCTTCGGATGGTTCGTTTGGAACGTATTATACATATAGGGGATACGACGAATGGGAAGAGGAATGTGGGGAGCAAGAGCTGTCATCATTAAGGACAGCAAGGGTTTCTGCACAAAGTAGATATAGCAAGAAGACATAACTCTACACATGGACAGAAAAAAGACAGCATTGCAAAAGGAAAGGCAGTTCATGATAGACTACCAGCTCAGGGCAAGAGGCATCCATGACGAAAAGGTCCTGAAGGTCATGGCAGAGCTGCCCAGAGAGGCATTCATCCACGAACATCATCACCATGAAGCGTATGGGGATCATCCTCTCCCTATTGGAGAGAACCAGACAATCTCCCAGCCCTATATGGTTGCGCTTATGACTCAGGAACTTGAACTAAAGCCCGCAGACAAAGTCCTTGAGCTCGGCACAGGCTCTGGATATCAGGCAGCAATACTGGCAAAGCTTGTGCAAAAAGTCTACAGCATAGAAAGGCACCTCCCTCTTATCCGGAAAGCGGAAGAGAATATCAAGAAACTCAACATCAAAAACATAGAGATCATCCATGCCGACGGCAGCTACGGCTATGAGAAACAGGCACCTTACAACAAGATTATCGTCACAGCAGCCTGCTCTTCAGTCCCAAAAGCGTTAGTGGAACAGCTGGCAGACAACGGCATCCTGGTCATACCGGTGGGAAACACCTTTTTCCAGGAATTGCTGAAGATAAGGAAGAAAGGAAAAGAATGCACGAGAGAATCAGTCACCACATGTGTCTTTGTACCCTTGGTAGGGGAGTACAGTATTTGAAGCTATTTCTTCCTCAGCAACGAACTTTTATATTTTTTCTCCTCGAAAGGCCCTATCCTCACCACCCGTATCTCTCTCGGGTAAGAGGATAGGAATCCATACAGCCCGTTCACAAAAGCCTCCTGGTCATATCCCAGACAGATGACGCCAGGGTCAATCTTCTTGATGAGCGCGTATTTGTCAGTCAGAGAGCCAAGATGGACAGTTTTGACATAATCATTCCTCTCAAGCTGCCTCTTCCTCTCCCCTTCAGGATGCTCAGGCCTCTGCCCTTTCACTTTCTCCACAGTTTCATCGCGCGCAAGCACCACATGCAGCTCATCGCCATAGGAAGAGGCCTGCTTCAGGAGATAGTCATGGCCTTTATGCAGGCTGTCGAACGTGCCGAAGACCAAGACTTTTGTCGGTGAGGTGCCCATGGAAATGAGAGAACAGGAGAGATATATAAAAGTATAAGCTGGAGAGAGAAAGCTCATTATGGTTTTCTGCACACCACCACATAATGGGTGAAGAGATCGCGGTGATTGAAATGGGTCTTCACCAGCTCCAGCTTTGCCTCGTCAAGGAACACCTGTATCTGCTTTTCAGACCTTGCCCTCATCACCTCATCGGGAAAGAAGTGGAAAGGCTTCTTGCCGAACATCCTTCTGAAGGGGTTGATGAGGCATTCTATGCTCCCGAGCACTATCTGGGAGCTGCCGAAGACCGGAGGCCAGAAGAGGATGATATACGATCCTTTCTTCATTACTCTACGGAATTCAGCAAGGATTTTCACGATGTCCTCATGCGTGAAATGCTCCATAACACCAAGATTCCATATCCCGTCTATGGAATGGCTCTTCAGGGAAGTTCTGAAAATGTCTGCACGTATTGTTTTGTCTATAGTGGGGATTTTTCTGGCTTCTTCAAGGGCGAGAGG
>CAZTOO010000124.1:0-3786 GCA_964615215.1 uncultured Methanosarcinales archaeon | reverse complement strand
TCGTTCCCGACGAGGTGGTCTCAAAATACGGAGCAGACACGTTGCGCTACTATACCATAGGTGGAGCCAACCCCGGAGTTGACCTCAACTACAACTTTGACGACCTCGTGCAGAAATACCGTAGCCTTGGAGTGCTGTGGAACATCCACAAGTATCTGATCGACCTCGCGGCACTGAACAGCATCAATCCGGTAAATATCGACGACATCGAAGAAGGACTTGAAGAGAGGTACATGCTCTCAAGAGTGCATTCCACCGTCAAGGAAGTCACCGAGCTGTTCGAGGAATACCGTATCAATGAGGTGCCTCTCAAAGTGGAAGCATTGTTCCTTGAACTGAGCAGGACCTACATCAAGATGGTGAGGGACAAAGCCGCCACAGGAACCATTGACGAGAAAAAAGCGGCGGCCAGGACACTGTATGACAGCCTTCTGGCTGCATTGGCGCTCTTCGCTCCCATAGCACCGTTCATCACAGAGAAGATGTACCAGAACCTGAAGGAAGCCTTCTCTCTCACGAAAGGGTCTGTCCATCTCCTGGACTGGCCGAAATACAATGAATCAGTCATAGACAGGAAGCTGGAAGAGCACATGGAAAGCGCAAAAGAGATCATCCAGGCAGTGCTTGCAGCGAGGGAGAAAGCACAATTAGGAGTCAGATGGCCTCTCAGGAAAGTGAGCATCGTCAGCAAGGAGAAGGGCATGAAGGAAGTGGCGGAGCAGTACGGCTATCTCATACAGAGCCAGACCAATGTCAGGGAAGTGGCGCTGGAGACGGCGATAAGGTCTGAAGTGAAGACCAGGCCAGATTATAAGATGATGGAGCCGGACTTTAGGGATGCGACATCCAGCGTGATAGCGAAGCTGGTGTTCGAGAGCCAGAACACGGTGCTCTCCCATATCAAGAGAGACGGCTATCATCCTGTCATGGTGGACGGAAAGGAGCACAAGGTGGAGATGAGGCATTTCATCGTGGAGAAAGTGGTGCCTGAGAACATGCTCGAGATGGAATTCTCGAAAGGCAGCATCTTCATCGACACCACCCAGACAAAGGAACTGCTGGCAGAGGGATTTGCGAGAGAGCTGGTGAGAAGGATACAGAACATGAGGAAAAAAGCAGGATTGCAGAAACAGGATGAGATAGCAGTCTGCATACAGGCGCATGGCGACCTCAAGATGATGCTTGAGGATGCTGCAGCATCCATAGCGAAGACAGTCGGTGCAAGAAAGATAGAGGTGTCAGACAGGCCTGAAAGGGAAGCAGTGATGCAGGGATTCTCTTCAACAGCCAAGGAAGAGTTCAAGATAAAGGAGCATAAGGTGGAGATTGGGATCGGGTTCAATAAAGGGTAATGCTGGTTTTATTTCTTCTCCCCTTACATAGACTATCCGAAGAGTAAGCTTGTGCTTAAAGGCAGTTAAAGTTCCGCACGATAAAGGCCCGGGAACGGAACACTACTCTTCTGATTCGTCAAAAGCGATTAAACGGCTAAAAGAAGGAAACAAAAGGCGTAGAACCCCCCAACTGACAGATTTATCATGTCCTTTTCCAACACAAACATTTATAAAGCAGTACAAAAAATTCAAGTAAAGAACAAAAAAGCAAGGTATGATACTATGGGACAGAGAATAGGCGGCTCACGAAGGAAAACAAGGCACAAGCTCAGCAAGAGACCTCGAGACAGAGGCAAGATCAGCCTGACAAAATACTTCCAGACCTTCAAGGAAGGCGACCACGTCACCTTATCCATGGAGCCAGGAGTGAGGGAAGGGACATACCCTGCAAGATTCATGGGCATGAAAGGCATTGTCCAGAAGAAGAAAGGAAGATGCTATTATGTACAGATCAAGGATGGCGGAGTGAAGAAGAAGATCATAGTGCATCCTGCCCATCTCGTCAAACCAAGGTGAAAGCATGACCAAACCCACTGTTCTTCAGGAAAGCCCCATCACCATGGCTGAATTGAAAGCTGAATTGGGGAAGATGAGAAAACGCGATGGAGAGCTGAATTTCAGGGCAAACAAGACTGAAGAATATGTCAATGAGTTCCCCACTGTCTCAGTCAAGGAAGCAGATGATATGAAAGAAGAGCTTGCCAAGCTGGACATCCCGCGGGTGAAGGATGTGCAGATAGCAAAAATCATCGACCTGATGCCTGACACTCCGGAGGAAGTCAAGCTGATTCTCCAGGGATACAACATCTCGCTGACGAAGGATGCGATGGACAAGATCATCGAAGTGGTCAAGAAGCATTCAAAATAAGGTTCTCGGCAGTTAAGTTTAAATAGACTTGATAAATATACTCACCGCAACAAAAGCAAAACACAGAAGGGGGAAGAGCATGGAACCGTTGCAGAAAAAAGGTAAAGAAGAGTATGCTGTTGTTCTGGATTTCCTGCCGAACGGCTATCCTTATGACACACGCCCTTCCCACAAGAAGACTGCCATTGTGCAGGCATTGGGAAAGAACTATATGTCAGTCCTTGAGCTCATCCCCAAGAAAGACATCTTCTTAAGGCCCTACGAAGAGGTGTATATCGGTGAGGGCAAGAGGGACAAGATCCACCATATCAACGGAA
This sequence comes from uncultured Methanosarcinales archaeon, assembly GCA_964615215.1. GTDB lineage: Archaea > Nanobdellota > Nanobdellia > Woesearchaeales > CAZTOO01 > CAZTOO01. The sequence goes on along the minus strand of CAZTOO010000124.1, from coordinate 1,207 downwards.
AGATACCGCTCTCCAAGCTGACAGGCACAGCGCGCAATGAGCTGGAGTTCGTAGTGAAGGAAGTGGTGGAGAAGAACGAGAAGCAGTTTGTTGATTTCTTCAACAAAGCGATGCCCCTCACCACCAGGATGCATCAGATAGAATTGCTGCCCGGGGTGGGCAAGAAGCACATGTGGGAAATCATTGAGGAAAGGAAGGAAAAGCCTTTCGAATCCTTTGCTGAATTGAAGCAGAGGGTCAAGTTATTGCCTGACCCGAAGAAAGCCATCATCAGGCGAATTCTCTTAGAGCTGGGCGGCAACGAGAAGCACCGGTTGTTTGTTGACTGAATAATTTTCTTAGCGTTTCCGATGTTTGAAGGCTCTGCGTTCCCGCACTTTAGTCTTCTTATTCGTCGTTTTCGTGAAAAGAAGAACTTCACTACGAACCAACTGAAGAGTAAGCTGGGGAGTAAGGGCTGTTAACGTTTTGGGCTCAAAGTTCTCAAATATGCGACCTTATGCGTCTTATCCATGCCTTTTCTTTCAGAAACATTTATATAGCCAGATGCCATTCCAATATACAAATCCGTATATTAGTATAATAGAAATCGGATTGGAGTAAAGAGAGCGCTAGAGGATAGGAGCGCAGCATAAAGAAAAAAAGAGGACGATGTGTTCACAGGGTGATGATCAATGGAGGAGAAAAAAGAGTATAAGGAATATGAGATTCTCCCGATAAGCGAATTGGAGCAGCTGAAGAGCGACATCAAGCGCCTGAAAGAGTTGGTGCCCACGCCTGAAGAGCATAAGATTGCCTCAGAGTCAGCATCTGCGCTCAAAGAGCTGCATGATGCCATCCTTGACCTCAATGAGCTGTTCTCAAAATCTGCAAGAGACATGGTGATGGAGGATGATCTCCTCAAGACGCTGAACAGGAAGCTCGACCAGGTCGTGGAGCAGAATGAGAAGATTGCAGAAGGCATTGTCGCCATAGCAGACCTCATCAAAGAGATGAAGGAGCAGAAGATGCCAAGGCAGGAACAGCAACAAATGCAGGCAACACCCTATGCTCCCCAGCCATATATGGAGCCCCCACAACAGCCTATGCCGCCTCCATCATTCGGCCCCCCGCCTATGATGCAGCAGCAGAGGATGGGAATGGACACTCCCCTTGGCTCGCCATTGCCTCCTCCGGGACCTATGCCGCCTCCGCCTATGAGGAAGAA
>CAZTOO010000123.1:0-3908 GCA_964615215.1 uncultured Methanosarcinales archaeon | reverse complement strand
CCTCTGCACCATCAGAGGAAAAGCAGCCTGAAGCGAAACAGCAGTGCGGCAACGGCATCTGCAGCAACGGTGAGGACTGCATGACCTGCAGCGTCGACTGCGGATGTTCCTTCGACGGAGAATGCGATCCCCGTACCGAGGGGGCTGATGTGAATGGGTGTGTGGAGCTCGACGAGGCAATCTCCCTCTCAGAATGCGGCGATAACATCTGTATTGGGGAAGAGACCTGTGAAACCTGTCCCAAGGACTGCGGATGTGGAAGCACCATGGTCTGCACTCCATCCTCTCCGCTTGCAGATCAGCAGGGCTGTCTGAGCGATGCAGATAAGGAATACTTTGAGGAGGCCTCCACATTGCCCGACGACAGCAGGGACATCGATTCTGCTGACTATTCAGCAAAAGACTGCGGAGACAGCATCTGCCAGCCGTATGAGCACTGCAGCATGTGCGATGACTGCGCATGCGATGCTGGATATGTCTGCACTCTCTCTGCAGATTCAGGAGATGAGAGAGGGTGCAAGCCTGATCCCTTTTATTCGCCATAACATGAAGACCCCCAAAAGCCTAGCGGAAAGAGTAAGTCTCAACATGACACTGGTGTTATTGCTCCTTCTTCTCTTCCCGTCTATTGTCTATGCAGCTCCTTCATCAGCATCAGGCTTGACAGAATGCCCTCCTGGCTATGAGCCTCTCCGTGGCCCAGGCCTTCTTGCCAGTCTTAAAGGCATTGTCGTCGGCGATGCCAAGCAGGTCTATGCCGCATTTGTTTCCATCTTTTCAGACAGCTCTTTTGTCGCGCAACTGGGAGGCACCATGTGCGCAAAGGCTGTGCGTCTCAGCATGTGCAGCTTCTGCGAGCAGAATGAGTGCGTAGGAGTCTCAAAAGCAAAGGATTGCATCTCCAGCGGCGCCTATGCGTTCGGGGATGAGACTGGCATTGCAGACGATGCCTGGGACATGCGCTTCCTCGTCAAGAAGAGAGGCGGCCAGGTCATCCCGGTGGAAACGAAAGAGCAGTGCGAGAAAAGGAAGAAGATACTTGCTTCCTGGGGAAGTTCCCAGAGCACGTTGAATACGATTACCTGTTCTGATTCCAATCCCTCATGGGATTCCATGATCCCTGCAGGCATGCCTGTTGCTGTTGGGTTATGGAACACCGGAACAAGCCATGAGGCTGATGCTGCCCGTAGGGGGACATACACGCACGTCATGGTTGCAGTCCGTGATGGAAGCGGGAGCATCCAGTTCTGCCAGGACTGGGGCTCCCAGACAGGATGCACTGATGCAGCAGCCTGGTTCCAGAAATATCCCTCGACGCATGTGGTGGAACTGCTTATCCCTTACTATCAAAAGGCAATACTTGCGGATGCGCAGGCAGCCTCCTCCCAGGACACATTCGTCGGCCCCCTGCCGCCGGATTCGTCGGCAGCAACACCATCTACAGAACCAACGCAAGAGACTTCGCCAGCAGCTCCGTCAGCAGGCTCAACAACCCCTTCATCGACAGCTCCGTCATCTTCCTCTCTTTCGACACCTCCAGCAACTCTGGACGAAGCCATATCCAGGTGGGGACCCCCGGATTACAATGAGAATGGGCAGAACAGCAATAAGGTGGTTGACATGACGCATTATTATTTCGCCTGCGAAGGGGATGCGAAATACCACGGCAGCTGGGAGGCATTTGCAAAGGATGTCACGCTTGAAGGCTCAGGCCTCACCGCTGACAACCTCAAATGCACCTATACTGATGTGAAATGCACAGGCTATCACTCAGGGGATACCTGTCCGTCGAGAGGTTCGGTGATAGCGAACTGTGAGCCTTATGATGCTGTTGCAGCGCCTTACAGCTACGGCAGCAGAAGCAACACTATCTATCCGAAGAGGACCCTTGCAGGCCATCCTGATGATTTCGGCAAGACAGTCTATCTCTGGTTCGGCGCAGGCAGCACATGGAACGGCTGCTATATCATCGAAGACACAGGGGGCGCATTCAAATACGACAGCAATCATATCGACCCTTCATCTTCTTATAATCCTAACAGGGTGAAAAAACTAGACCTCTTCTCAGGAAAATGCGATGCAGACTATCAGGATGCGCAGAAACAGACGCAGAAGTATCCGAAGATATGGGTCATGGATTGCGATCCAGGAACAGGAGCAGCTCCACAACAGCGGCAACCCACAGACACCATCACCCTCTCCGACGGCACCATCTGCGTGCCAGCAGGCTCCCAGGCAGCAGTGGAGACATTGAGGAATGCCTTGAAAGTCGCACGCCGCACTGGCGCGAAGACAGGAGAGTATTATGTCACTCCTTCCTTCAAGGTCAACCTCAACTACAACCTCAGCATCTATGCTCACATTAAGGAAGTGATTGATGCCAACAATCCAGACAATATCCTCACCAACTGCACTGCAAAGGATGTTAGGGTCTGTGCAAAGGACTACGTCGCAAGCCTGAATGAGAGAAATAAGCTCAACAACCTCACCTATGTCTGGAAGACAGACGAGGAATGCTCCACAGGCGCTGCCCATATTGATCAGGCACAGTCCTTCCTTGGATATTTCCTGGACTGCTATGATGCAGATGCAGACAATTGCTACTGCGAAATCCCCCAGACTGAGCTGAAGAACTATATGCTGAAGTTTGAGAGGCTCGATGCGGATGATGAGCAGAGCCCTTATCAGGCCTCCATCATACAGCAGTATGGGGCGACAGCAGGTCTCTATGGAAGGAATATCTATACGTTTGAAGACTACACTTTTGATGGCCCACTATGCGACATCTACGAGACAGCAGGCTTCTTGGGTACAGGGTTGTTTGCAAAGCATGCTCTCTTCAACAGAGGCAATATCGTTGTCCAGCCGCGATACTCTCCTGCAAACACCTATGAGTTGGGCTTCCCCGGCGCTTTCCAGGTCGACAGGAATGTCGGGGACACACTCAGGCTGCTGAAATACACTGATGATGATGGAAAGAGGCATATGTGCTTCTCAGCCTATGATAGTGAGAAAGAGTTCCTCTCAGCAGCAGAAGATGTGCTGGGTGTATCTTCATTAGGAACATGCGGCAAGACCTTCCAGAAAGTCAGATTCTGCGTGAAAGACACTTCCAGGAACATCATGCATTATGATGCTGCGAAGGATAAGGTCTTCCTGGACAATCCTGAGGTGAGGTTCGCATTGACGTTCAGGAACAGAGAGCCTCCTGAAGCGCTTGGAATGCCAGCAGTCTACAACAGCCCAAGAGACGAAGGCACAGCACTGGTGGTGTTCGATGCGGTCCCGGATATAGAGAAATACGCTGTCTATGCCCTTGGCTCCTCACAGTTCTCTGGAGAGACTGTTCCCATAAGAAGCATGAAACGCTACCTCCTGGAAGATGCAGAGGATTTGGGAGAAACAAACTCCTTCGGCTATCTCACCCCGATATTTGAGACAGATGATGCAGGAGAGATGCAGCGCTACTATGCCTTCAACGGAGACAAAATCATCCTGGAGAAAAACAAGCTGTATCATTACACGCTTCCAAACCCGGACAATCCTGAAGAGAAGACAGAGAAATACCTGGCCTTCATCTCAGGCCTTCTCGACAGCAATTCCCAGAACACAGCAGTGAAGGAAGACGCTTATTACCTCTGCGTGAATGCAGTGGATGACAACAACAATGAGCAGCCTGAGTGCTCCTTGACTGACGCCACAAAAAGCCAGCTGGTGAAGGTAGCGCTGACAGATACCCTCTCTGCAGCACCGATCCCTGAATTGAGGCTCCAGACATCTCCTGAGGGAGTCGATCTTGAGTGGGACATCATCGACCAGAACGAGGATGGCAGTCCTTTGGCTCTTGACAGGCTCTATGGTGCAGTCACCTTCAAGCTCTTCTTCAACAGCAGCCAGGATGCAGAAGC
>CAZTOO010000122.1:2714-3926 GCA_964615215.1 uncultured Methanosarcinales archaeon | reverse complement strand
GAAACAATGCCCTCCAAGAAAATGATTACATCACAGGAACATCATGCCGTGGTCCTTCTTGAACGCCTTGATGAGGCCATAGGCATCTTTGGCAGCAGCATCAGCAGCCTTCTTCTCCTCTCTCTTCATCTTGTAGATGTCCTGGCTTGAGAGCCTTCCGGGATTGCTCTTCGGCACGAAAAATCCCAATCCGAACTCAGCGCTGAGCTGCTTGAAAGAGGTGTTCCATTTGTCCCTGTCGAAGATGTCCCAGAAGTTAGGCTCTCCCTTCTTCTTCTCCTCTTTCTTCTTCTCGAAGGTCTTGTCTCCTGCCTCGATAAGATATTTCTCCAGGTCCCCTCCGAGCGCTTCCATGGCATCCCTGACAGTGTTGTCGATGATGGCCAATAATTCCCAGTCTTCCTCTTCCCTGAATTTCTTGTAGGCAGCGATATGCTCGTCTGTCCATGCATAGCTCCTCACCACAGTGTCCACAAGCCCGACATGGATGGGGCCCCTGTTATAGCCTTCCTGCTGGTAGGACATGGAAGGCCTTGTCCTGTAGTTGAACGTGAAGAGCAGGCATTTGTTCATGAACTTGCTCTTCTTGTAGCCTTCTGATGTGCTCTTATAGCCTCCCTGGCCGCTTTTGTCTGAGTCGGGAAGGTCAGGATGCAGGCCTTTGTCCCCCACCAGCCTCCTATAGGCCAGGATTTCGATCTCAATCATGCTGCCCTCGAAAGCAGCTATCAGGTCAGGAGTCTCAGATTTCTTCTGGTGGAGAGTCAGCCTTCGGATATTCTTGAGATATGGGCGCACCCAGTTCATGTACATCTTGATGATGGCATAATGCTGCGCCAGATATTTCAGGGTGAAGGACCTTTTCACCTCAAGCTCCTTGAACGTTGCTTTCTTCCACTCGAGGTACTGGCGTAATTTCCTTTTCAATACTTCCTTGACTTTCCTGTTGAACTCCAGCTTGTCCACAGCAGTATCCACATCCTCTGGCTTTTTTGGATGCACAGAGAAGAATAAGTCCGGGAGCGTCACAAACTGCAATTGCTGCGCCATGCCGTATACTGATGCAGGATTCTTCGAGCCCTGCTCCACGAGGTCTATCCATATGCCCTTCAGCGTGATGTCAGCGCTGACATTTGATTTGGAGCTTGTCATGCTGTCCCTATAGTAGGAGAGCCTTTCGTCGAGAATCCTCATCTCTCTCACCAGCTGGAA
>CAZTOO010000122.1:0-2704 GCA_964615215.1 uncultured Methanosarcinales archaeon | reverse complement strand
ACTTTGTCCTGCTGGAGCCCTATCCTCTGCTGCGCAACACCGAAGAACGCAGAATGCTCTGCTGCCATGAAGATGTCTGTCAGCTTGTCCACATGGCCGTAGGTTATCCTGAACCTCAGCCAGTTGAGATACCAGAAATACACTTCCTCTATGGAATTGTTGAACTGCTGGAACGCGAGCCTCATCCTTCTGGCAGGCTTGGGATAACCTGTCTTCTCGAACAGGTCTTTCGCTATCTCGGCAGTCTCCTCCTCGAACGTGATTTCCCTGCCGGTCTTCGGGTTTGTATATTTGAATTCAGCTAGCGTTGCCATAGTGCTACCTTCATCTACTCACGACTTACACCCTTTCTGTACTTTTCCTGGAGTTTTAGTGCTTTGCTTCTTTAAAAACCTTATGCTTTTAGGGAGTGCTCTGGCAGATGCCCTTCTCTTTTTTCTTTAGAGTGAGCTGTTTATCAGGCTTTTAGCGCTCCGGAGTCTGATATCCTTTGACCCCAGGCCTACTCTTATTCGTCAGAGGGATGTGAAGATACATATCCTAGATACGACGTTGCTGAAGAAGAGTAGTGCGGGGAGTGAAGCGTTTAAACTTCTGTCCAAAGTCGTAAAAGCCCTTAATCCCTAGCTTACTCTTCAGAAAGAGTGGTATGAAGCAGGAAACAGAAGAGGCAACATGAATGAATATACTGCTTTCCCACAGCTTTTTATACTTTCAGCCACCATAAATCCCTAAAAAAGAGGGTAAGGAATCTGAATTCCCATGTCTGAATTAAAGAGGGAACTGACTTTTAGGAGTCTTGTTTTCATTACAGTCATCGCTGTCCTGGGCCTTGGCCTGTTCTTCCTGCCTGCCATCGCTGCAAAGGAAGCAGGCACTGCGTCTCTCATCTCCTGGCTGGTCTTCTTCCTCCTGGCCATCTATGCTGTCTCTGCGTTAGGAGAGCTCTCAGCATTGTTCCCTTCAGCAGGAGGCATCTATGAGTACTGCAAGCACGCCTACGGAAAATTCTTCTCTTTCCTGATTGCCTGGCTGAGCTGGCTGACCAGCAATATCCTGGTTGCCATGCTCATTGTAGGTGCCATGGAATATCTCCTTCCTACCCAGAGCCTTGATGTGGTGCTGGCAAAAGCCATCATCAGCATAGCATGGGTTGTGCTGTTCTCCTACATGGCCTATAAGGGCATGAAGGTCTCCAAAGCACTGCTCATCATCTTCTCCCTCATAGCCATCATCGCTGCCTTCTCCATCACGTTCCCAGCCCTGCTTTCTCTTGATGTGACGAACTTCACCCCTTTTTTCATCCCAGCATCAAACCTTGCCATCACTATATCGCTATTCATCGCACTGTTCTTCATCTGCCTTACCTTCTTTGCCCTCATGGCAGTGCCTTTCTTTGCAGAAGAGACAAAAGAGCCTGAGAAATCATTCCCCAAAGCCCTTATTCTTGGCACAGTCCTGGCGGCAGTCATCACCCTCTTTACCTTATTTGCTGCCATGGGAATGTCTCCAGCTTCCACCCTCTCAGACTTCAGCATGCCTTTCGCTTCTGCAGCAGGCGCCTTATTCAGCAATCTCGGGAAAGAGCTGCTTCTTCTCAGCTGCTATTTTAGCATAATAGGTGCTGCTGCTGTGCTTGCCATGTCCAGTTCCAGGCTGGTGTTCAGCCTTGCCAGGGACAAGCTGGTGCCTCAGGGCCTTGCGTATATCCACCCAGGCCATGGCACACCGTCGAAAGCCATCTTCTTCCAGGCAGTCATGATGGTGCTCTTTGTCCTGACAAGCTTCTTCGGCCATGGGTTCCTCACATTAATGGATATGCTCATCCCCATAGTGCTTTTCATCGTCTCTGCCACGATCTTTGCAGTCCCTCTCCTGAGAATCATGAAGCCCGGAGAGCGCAGGTTCAAGGTGAAGTTCGCGTTTGTCGGCATACTGCTTGCAGTCCTTTTCAATCTCACCATCCTTGCGCTCTGGCTCCTGACAGAGCCTGGAGCCTTCTATACGCTCTGGAGGGCATTCTTCCTGACCTGGCTCAGCATCCCCCTTTTCATCCTGGTCATCCTCTACCATGATGAGCGCACGATTGTCAGGGTGAATGATGCATTGGCTTATATCGTGCTGTTCTTCGAGAACATCAACATGCCTGCCTCTGTCAGGAATGAAGTGCTTCGTCTTCTGGGAGACATCTCAAACAAGAAAGTGTATGAATACGGCTGTTCTGTAGGGACACTGACAGTGGAGCTCGCGAAAGCGGTGCTGCCTGAAGGGAAGGTCTATGCATCAGACATCTCCAGGCATGAAGTGAATGTCCTGAAGGACAGGATGAAGAAGCTCGGGCATATCCATGTGGAGGCGTTCCATGACGAACACCACCATAAGAGGCTCCATGAGAAAGTCCCAGAGGTGGATGCCATAGTCTCGGTGGGCTCCATGGGCTATATGGAGAATCCCTCGGAGATCCTCAAGAAGATGCATGCGCTGCTTCCGAAGGGAGGGGATATTGTCCTGGTTGATTATGTGGATTTCTTCAAGATCATCCCCAACGTCGAATGGATGGACACCCTGGAGAAGATGAGGAAGACCTTTGAGGAGGCAGGCTTCACTGTCCATATCGAGAAGAAAGAGGGTGTGTTCTGGAATTATGTGTATGTCCATGGGAAGAAGGTGTAGTGAACTACTTGTATACCACAGCAACAAACCC
>CAZTOO010000121.1:0-4000 GCA_964615215.1 uncultured Methanosarcinales archaeon | reverse complement strand
CCTCTTTCAGCTCGAAATCCCACACGCTCCATATCTTGTCCACTTTCATGTCGTCAAGCTCCACTATACAGCAGGTGAACAATGCTCCGGAAGCAGCGTTCTTCTCAAAGCTCCAGTCCCTGATGCCCAGGGTGTAGGTGTTGTCGTTCTTCATGCGGAAATAGACATCATAATTGCTTATCTTCTTCTGCTTGTCGTATTTCCAGTATTTCATGGGAAAATGATGTGGGCTATTCATTATAAAGGTTTGGATTGATACGTTCATGCAGAATCCATGCCTTTTTCCTTTCTCTTTCTGTCTTTCTCCTTCTTCTTTTCTACGAATATCAAGAGTAAGCTTCTGTGGCAGAGGCTGTTAAAGCTCTGAGTCCCCAAGCAGTAAAAGCCCAGCACTCCCCACACTCCTCTTCTCCGTCAGATATCCCCGATGAATATACTTCAGAGCGCAAACATGAAGGGAATCCGCAATCCTATGTCTTTCAAGACCGCAAATTATTTAAATGAAGAATGCACTAATAAGGGCATCTTGATTGGGGGTGTATTCATGCCCAGGAAAGTGTATGACGATTCAGAAGCAAATGATGATGAGGAGCTCAATTTAGAGGAGGAAGGCTTCCTTGAGGGAGAGGAAGAGGCAAGCTTCAAGGAAGAGGAGAGGGAGCATTTCTCTGAAGAGGAAGAGTTCTGACGTTATGCTTTTTTATACAGCTTTTTCTCCAGCTGCCCTATCTTTCCGTTCAGTTCGTCAAGCCTTTTTCCCTGTTTTATTGCCGTGGCAAGCAGCGTCATGTTCTGGGCCTTGAGGTCAGCGATGATGGCATCTTTCCTGAGGATCTCCTCATAGAAGTACTTCTTCACCCTCGCCAGCTCTTCCTCTATCTCCTTATAGCTCCTTTTTGCTCTTTTGAGGGCGCCCTTAGCTGTCTTTCCTGCTTTTCTTGCCATTGTGCCTCATCTTCTTTATGACTCTCATGCGCATGATCCTGCTTCCTTCCCTGCGGAGTATCTTTACCTTTATCTGCTCGAACTCAAGGAGTTCGCCTTTCTCAGGGATGCGGCCTATCTTGTCCAGCACATACCCTCCTATGGTGTCGAACGCGTCTTTCTCAGTCAGTTTCAGTCCCAGCTCCTTGTTCACTGCCTGTATCCTGGCATTCCCCTCGATGATTGCAGCATAGGCGTTGAGCTTCCTGATATGCTTCTCTTCGCTGTCAAACTCATCATAGATCTCTCCCACAATCTCCTCCAGGAGATCCTCTAACGTGATGATGCCTGTGGGTGCCCCATACTCATCGACAGCGATAGCCAGGTGCTCCTTCCTTCTCTGGAATCTTCTCATCAGGCTGTCTATCTTCATGCCTTCCGGGATGAAGAAGGGCTTTCTCATCATGCGCCTGTTCAGCGGCCTTGCTTTCTGCTCAGGATGCCTGTAGGCCCTGAGAAGGTCCTTGATATGCACAACCCCAACAATCCTGTTGTTCTCGGTGTCATACACAGGGAATCTCGAGAACTCTGTCTGTATGGAATACTCCACAATATCCTTGACTGTGTCCCTGACCTTCACAGAGAGCACATCGTTGATGGGCGTCATGACTTCCTTTGCCTCCTTGTCATCGAGGCGGAAGATGTTCTGCACCAACTCCCTCTCCTTGAATTTCTTCGGATGCTGTTCTGCAATCTTGTCCATGATGGCAATGACCTCATCTTCAGGAGTCGAGGCAGAGGTCTTGCTCTTGACGTTGTAGAGAATGCCTCTGTTGATCCATGCCAGGAACACCACTATCGGCATGAAGAGGATATCCCTGAAAAACAGCAGCAGGGGGGCAGTGGCCAGCGCTATGCTCTCCGCATTCCTGGTGGCATACGCCTTTGGAGTGATCTCGCCGAACACCAGCAGCACAAAGGTCATGACTCCCACAGCAATGCCTGCCCCGTAGCCTCCGAAGAGCCTGATGGCAATCTCAGCAGCGATCACAGAGGCAGAGATATTCACGAGATTGTTGCCTATCAGTATCGTGATGAGAAGCCGCTGGGGCCTTGATTTCAGCCTCTCCAGCTTCTCTGCATTCTTCACCTTCTTCCTCACCAATGCCCTGACCTTTGCGTCTCCCAGGGAGAAGAAGGCCAGTTCAGTGCCTGAGAAGAACGCTGAGAGCAGCACTAACACGAACAGGATGATGATGTCGGTGAGCAGTTGCATTCTCCATACCTTCCTTACATCGCTTCAGGAGCCTTGATGTCCAGAAGTGACAGCCCGTTCTCCAGCACCTGCCTGACTGCCTGGATGAGTGCCAGCCTTGCTTCCTGAAGCTCCTTATTGCCCTGGATGACCTTGTTCTTGACATAATAATTGTTGAAGAGCTGGCTCAGGGCGAACAGATAGTTGCAGATGAGGTTCGGCTTCAGTTCCCTGCCTGCTTTCTCCAGGATGTCAGGGTAGTCTTTGAGGTGTTTTGCCACTTCTTTCTCTTCAGGAGCTGACAGCAATGAATAATCTATGCCTTTTTTTTCTTTGTTCCCTGCCTTTCTCATTATCGAGCATATCCTGGCGTGGGTGTACTGCAGATAGGGGCCTGTCTCCCCTTCGAAGGCAAGGCTCTCTTTCGGGTTGAAGACAAAATTTCTCAATGGGTCGTATTTCAGGAAGAAGAACCTGATGGCTGCCATGGCAATCATCTCTGCCCTTTTCTCCACCTCTTTCTCAGGCAGCTCTTTGTAGCGTTCCTTGACCTCTTCTTTTGCCAGTTTCGTCAGCTCTTCGATAAGTTCGTCTGTATCCACCACATTGCCTTCCCTGGATTTCATCTTGCCTTCAGGCAGCTCCACCATACCGTAGGAGAAGTGCCGGCATGCTCCGGCAAAAGGCCATCTCAATGCCTTGAAGACTTCGAAAAGGACTTTGAAGTGGTGGTTCTGTTCATTGCCGACAACATAGATCATCTCGTTGAACCTGAAGTCCTTGTATCTGAGCTGCGCCATGTTGATGTCCTGGGTGATGTAGACTGACGTGCCATTGCTCCTGAGAAGGACTTTTTTCCCTAAACCTTGCTTCTCTAAGTCTATGATGATGGCTCCTTCCTCGTCTTTCCCGAAAATGCCTTTCTTCAGGCCTCCTAAGATGATGTCCTTGCCTCCAAGGTAGGTCTGGCTTTCGTAGTATTCTTTCTCTATCCTGAAATTGAGCTTCCTGTAGGTCTCCTTGAAGCCTTTCAATGCCCAATCATTCATCTTCTTCATTAACTCCCTTGTCTCTTTGTCGTTGTTCTCCCATTTAAGCAGCATGTCCTGGATGTCTTTCTCTGCCTTCTCTTTGTCTTTTTCCTCTATCTTGGAGTATCTGACATAGTAATCTCCTACAAAATGGTCAGATTTGCGCTTTGCTTTTTCCGGAGTGTCGTTTTTTCCGAGCCTTTGGTAGGCGAGCATGGATTTGCAGATATGCACGCCTCTGTCATTGACCACATTGACTATATGGACATCCTTTCCTATGGCTTTCTGGATGTTCGCAATTGCGCTTCCTAGGAGCATGTTCCTGAGATGGCCTAGATGCAGTGGTTTGTTGGTGTTCGGGCCTGGTGATTCTATCAGGGTGATGTTTTTCTGCTTTGGTCTCTTTCCGTAGTCTTTGCCGTGTTTCTCTATATCTTTGAGAGTGCTTTTGACTATATCCTCTGCTTCGACAAAGAAATTAACATAGGGGCCTAGGGCTTTGATTTCTGCAATGCCTTTTGGCGGTTTCAGTTCTGAGGCCAGCTCTTTTGCTACGGCAGGAGGCGCTTTCTTCAGGGTTTTTGCCAGCGTGAAACAGGGAAAGGCATAGTCTCCCATCTCAGGCTTGGGAGGCTTTTCCAGTATAGGGTCATCTTTCTGCTTCAGATGCTTTTTCAGATGTTCTGAGATTTGGATATTTGACAAATAAATAAATCAGATTTTCAATTACAAAATAATTTTACATGGAACAGGATTAACGATATTATAGTTAAATAACCGATTCCTTTTG
>CAZTOO010000120.1:0-4010 GCA_964615215.1 uncultured Methanosarcinales archaeon | reverse complement strand
CATCTCTACTATGCTTTTGGTGAGCTTCTCCCTGTCTATAAGATAAAGCTTGAGGGGGATGTCCACCTTATCCAGATTTGGTGCATATACCCTCACCATCCCGTACTCGTTGAGGACATATTTCTGCTTCTTCTTTGCCAGGGCATGGAAGTTGTCGAGGTCTCCTGTCACTACGCCTGGGCCTTTAGCCTGACAGTCTACACAGGAGCATGCCTCATAGAGGGAAACCTCTTTTCCTCCTTTGGCAAGAAGGTATGCAGCATAGCTGCCTATAGGTCCTCCTCCTATTACGGCTATCATAAGCCCCAAAAAAGGAAAACCCTTTAAAAAGGCTTCTGTTTTTGAGGCTCTCGAGCATAAGACAAAGGAGTATTGGAAAGTCGCTAAGTAAAGTAACTACTACACAATAACAACTAAAACGAAAGGTTTATATAGGAGTTGGATTTACTATCCTCCTATTGGGGGATATCTTAGGTGTATCCTCTAAGAATAATTGCCATTTTACTCTATGTTGAGGGGGTTTATCATGAACAAAAGCATCATGCAAGTACTCGCGCTGGTCATCGGCGTGTTTTTGTTTGCCAACATCGTCTCTGCAGGGACTGATTTCACTGTCAATTATGTGAAGCTTGATGGGGACGAACTTTCTGAAACCTCTTCAAATCCTATCAATGTCGAAGCAGGCGAGCAGTTTGACGTGAAGGTATCTTTCATCTCCCATATCAAAGATGATGATGTGGAGGTCCAGGCTTTCCTCTCAGGCTATAGATACAACGACAAGGAAAGGATATCTGACTGGTCAGAGCCTTTCGATGTGAAAGACGGTGTCGAGTATAAGAAAACGCTGAAGCTGACCATGCCTGACAGGATTGACGAAGACCAGTATAAGCTGAGGGTCATTGTCTCAGGCAGATCAACGCAGGAAGAGGTCCTGAACTTCATCCTTGATGTGGACAGGCCTTCAAATTCAGTTGTCCTGAGAGATGTGTATTTCTCCCCTGCAGATTCAGTGCAGGCAGGCAGGGCATTGCTCACCACTGTAAGAGTAAGGAATCTCGGGGAAAATGACGAGGATTCTGTCAAGATAACAGTCTCCATGCCTGATTTCGGCATCTCCGCCACTGATTATATCGATGAAGTGGAATATGACGATTCTGTGACGTCAGAAGAGCTCTATATGAGGATACCTCTCTGCGCAAAGGAAGGCTATTATGATGTCGAGGTGGATGTCGAGTTCGACGACGGCTATGACAGCATACCTACCTGGCACGGCCAGATCTTTGTCCAGAAGGACGAGAGCTGTACGCAGGGCGGGACAGGTCAGCCTTCACAGCAGCCTGACCAGCCTCTGGTGAGGACCATCATCACAGCTCCTGCACCAGACTTTGTGCTGGAAGTCGTTCCTGGCGGAGCAGCAGCAGTCTATCCTTTCACCATCACCAACAAGGACTATGCGGATCAGGCATATACGGTAACGGTAAATGCTCCTGATGACCTGCAGGTTGAGATCACACCTACCACACTGCCGTTGGTAAAAGCAGGCGCCCAAAAGACCTTCTATGTGTATGTGAAGGCAGCCTCAGATGCGACTCTCGGCAAGAAACTGTTTGCAGTCAACATCATGCAGGGCGAGGACACCCTGAGAAGCATCAGCAACCAAGTGGATGTGGTCGGCTCTGCTACAGGAATCACCCTTACTGAAGGGACCACAGAGGGCTGGTACAAGATCAGGAAAGGCCTGGAGATAGGCGCTTTAGTGCTTCTGGCACTGCTGCTTGTCGTAGGGGTCATCATGCTGTTCAACAGGATGAGGGGCAGCACTGAGGAACAGGAGCTCAAGGAGTACGAGAGCAAGAACCTGAACGACCAGACGTATTATTGATTCTTTTTTTCTTACTCTCTTTTTCTTTATCGTTTTTCCCCGAATTTTACTTCTTCACTTCTGTCCATGGCAAACTATTTAAATAACTCTCGTTCTTTTTCCCTTATCCTTAGGGGACGTAGTATAACCTGGCTAGTATAGACGGCTCCAGTCTTTGTGGAGCGACGAGTCCTGCAAGGGACGATGACTTACAAAGGGCTATACCGTCGGACCTGGGTTCAAATCCCAGCGTCCCCATTTTTCTCTTTTGACATTCTCAGACGCTGTACAGTGCGGGAAAACTTTATAAATTCCCTTGCAAGGCAGTCTTCTGTGGGACATTATGCTTTTTGACGAGATGTTTATGAGGAAAGCGGATGAGCAGCAGGACATCCCTACCTGGGCTGCGTGGTCATCTTTCCTGCTCTATGCAGATACGTTGGATACAGTCATGTCTGAATTGGAGCAGGCCTTGCAGACTGAAATCCCGCATTCTGCGCAGCATCTTGCTGCTCTGGCGCTGCATCCTCCACGCATCCTCAGAGCAGTCCTCGAATACAAGGCTGACGGCAGGCTCACTGCCCCTGCTGCAGAATTAGTGACTACAGGTCTCGATATCTGCTCTGATGTCTATCAGTTTACGCCTGATTCGCTCGAGATAGGTGCTGAACGTCTTTCAGCCTTGAGGAACTATCTCCAGCACCATGAGCCGAGACTTCTGGAGTGGCTGGTGCTCCAGCGACAGGATGACATGACGTGGCTGGCAACCCATCCGAACTTAGCAGAGCGTTCTGTGCATTCCCTCCATCATCAGACACATGGAGGGGATATCCTTCTTGTTCCTCTGGCACATGGCTCTCTTGCAACGGGGATTGATGTGTTCCTGCGATATTCCTCCATGACAGGAAGCGATTCTTGCGCGATTTATCCCCTCAAATATTCTGCGCATAAGCATAAAGATGCCCAACCTCACCTCCTTCCGGAAGAGGCAGATTATCTCCGTGGCATCCTGCCCGGCAAGACCCTTGTCGTGCTTGATGAGGATTCCTTTACAGGAACCACTATCTCAGCAGCTTCAGAATTCCTGAGGCAGGCTCTTTCCTACGAGGGAAGACTTATCCGGCGTTCAAACATCAGCTATGAGCAGGACATCCTCAACTCCAGATTCAGACGAGGATAAGTTTAAATACGTTTCTTCTCTCCTTTTTCCCCATGCCAACAAAAGCGAACCTCGTCATCACCGTGATACTGGTTATAGCGCTCGCTGTCGCGCTGATATTCGGCGTGAAATACCTCTATCTCAAATACAAGATTGAGCCCCTTGCAAAGGACTACTGCGAGAGGCAGGGGCAGTATCTGAAGAGTTATATCCTGGTCGGAGAGCCCGGCTATGTGCAGGTGAACTGCTATAGAGAGAGGAACGGCATTGACTTCATCAACACGTCGCAGGATAAGCTTTTCGAGCCAGATGATCCAAATTACCAATTGGTGAGGTTATTCTCCTTCTGACCATGAAAACAGCATCTCTTCTCGGTTTCGTTGCCCTGCTTCTTGTGGCATGCAGTTCAGAGCAGTTCATCTATTCCCCCAAGGTCATCGACGGCAATTTCTCAGTGCTGGGGCAGTTCGAGCAGGAGTCAGACGAATCTCTGGGGCTGTATTACATCATCAGGGACGGGAAGGGCCAGCCGTATCTGCTCAGGAACTGCACGCAGCGCACCAAACCCATCCTTGATAATATCTACACCGCACAGGGCATGCTCATCGAGGAAGAGTACTGCTACTGCAGCTTCTCAAAGGCAGGTTCCTATAAGATCAGAAGGGACAGCTGCGTGAAGTCAGGCAAGGAAAGATGTATGAACGACACTCTGGAACTGAGAAAGACAGTTCTCTGCACAAGACAGCTTGCGAGGATGCAGACTGAATAGATTTCTTAATCATAAGGTTTATTAAGCAACATCCAGCACCTTTCCCTATGAAAAAGATTCTCGTCACAGGCTCTGTGGGCCAGATTGGCTCAGAGCTGACACCAGCGCTCAGGAAGAAGTATGGGAACAACAACGTCATCGCGACAGGCCATAAGACCATGCCTTCTGCAGAATTCAGGAATGCAGGGCCTTTCGAGATTGTGGATGCCACAGACAAGGAA
>CAZTOO010000119.1:0-4078 GCA_964615215.1 uncultured Methanosarcinales archaeon | reverse complement strand
ACAGCTACAACATTCAGTGCGTGCCTGCCAATTCCTACATCGGGGACCATTACTGCATAGAACGGGAGGATATCACCGACCCCAAGGCGTCCAAGACAGAATGGATCACCCGCACCCAGATAGCAGCCCTCAAGCTCGTCGAGAAGGCAGAGTTGGATGCCTACTACAACCTGGACGGTGTCTACAGCTATTACCTCTACTGCGACCGCTACGACAAGGTGCTTGACGATTACGGCTATTATGTCTTCAACACAGACCCAAGCCTCATCAACAAGAATCCGGAATCCAAGAGTGCCTCCAACACCCTCAAGCAATACCTGGAGGGCACAGGCTTCTGCAGCGAGCAGGAAGGCAGCATGGATGACAATGCCTGCTCAAACAACCTCTGCGTGCTTGTAGAGTATGATTCAGACAACAGGCCGTCTTCAGTCGCCATTGCAGGAGCTCTCAACAGGGACATCATGGAGAGCGTGAAAGGCCCTCTCAGCACCAGAAGCTTCTATGATACTATACGTTATGCTGATGTGTTCGTGAAGAGAGACGGCACTTCTCTCCCTGAGGATCTGTCCTGGTGCGATACAGAGAAGACAGAACCTCTCTTTAAGGGAGGCCTTAACCTCAACTATCTCAGCTGCAAGATGCAGACGAAATATCCAGACGGAAGAAATCCAGTGCTGGAATGGTACGGCAAATATACAGACAGCAAAGGGGAGCAGCATGACAATTATGACATCTTCATACTGTATTCAGACTATCATACTCCTGATGCATGGTCTGCTGGGTTCTTCAGGCCTATCATAGACAAATTCCTTCTTTATCTCAAAGGTCCTCTCTCAGCCATCCTCACCATCATCAACGGCATCAAGGACGGGGACATCGCAGAATACAACATCTTCCAGGGGATTGCTTCCCCTACAGGCACCCGTACTGACCTCATGGACTGGTTCCAGAGAGTGCGCATCACAAAAGACTACCCTGCACAGTCCCACAACTTCAACAAGTTCTTCCTGATAAAGAATGGCCCTATTTCACTCTACCCTACCCCATGGTCGGCTCGTGAGATTTTCGGCGTCATGGAAAATGGCTATTTCAAGCCGGAACTGTCCCAGCTTGACACCCAGAAGTCCTATCGTGGCTACATGGCTATCGGCTACAGGAACTTCGATGCAGAGGAGAAAACCTATCTTGAGAACAAGATAAAGAAATACAAGGAGCAGATATCGTTCAGCGAACCATCTGAGGAGACTGGCGAGACTGGCGCAGGAGACATGGTGATAGACGTACGATACACCAATTATTCTGCCAATAAGTACGATGATGATGATAAGATACTGCTCGGCTACCTTAACTGGGAATTCACTGCAAAGACCTCTTCCGGCAAGGATTTCACTCAACCTGGAGACAACATCGACTTCACTTTCATACCTCCTCTTGCACGAGTGTTTGAGGACTTTGCGCCTGAGACAAGGATAAAAGACAATACGTTCGATCCGAATTCAGTATGCAAATACAGCGCGCATACTGTCTATGGGGAAGGATGCCCTGCAGGAGAATCTCCCATCCTGGTGATGAATGATGAGACTGCTGCGCAGGCAGTGCCTCCAGGCTATGAGCATCTGCTCGGAAGCGATGAGAACTTCTATGTCTGCGTCAAGCAGCCGACCAAGGCAGACACCTCCTGCACAGAGCCCTCTATCTGGATAAATCTTGATACAGGCTTGGGTTATAGGACGAAAGCTGCATGCGGAACAAACAATCATTGTGTCCCCTCATGCTTTGACATCGGCACCACCACACCAAAACAGCTTGACCCAGCATCATTCAAGTGCGAGTGGAAGGCCCAAACCATCCCTTATCTTGACGATACAGAGTTCTGTGTGGTTGGGCTTAAAGACAGCACCGGCAAGTTCTCTTCCTGTGACTATCTCATTGACCATGACCCCTATGGCACCTCAGGCTCTTACTCCCACATCTACGCCTGCACCTGCAGCTTCCAGTTCATCACTATCACTGAAATAACAAATCCAGGAGGCAACACCACCTACAACATCACGCTCCCGCCAGGAACAGATCCTGATATCACCATCATTGTGGTAGACCCTAAAGACCCAGATGACCCCGATGACGACATCATCATCATCATCATCACAGACCCCAGGACAGGAGAGACCATCACTACCCCTGAGATCCATGAAGGTGACATCATCATCATCAACGAAGTGGAATATCAGGTGCAAGAACAGGGTCTCGCCGTGAGCAAATAGTTCTTTCTTCTCATAGCCTTCCCCATAACAGCGTTTTTCTCGCCCACATTCCTCTTCTTCGTTCTCGTATTGAGCAGTATCTCCCTATCCAAGTGACGAATCTGCAGATTCAGCTTCTGTTTTAGAGCTGTTAGACCTGGGAGACCTAGGCTGTTAAAGCCCTTAACCCCCACACTACTCTTCAGATTCGTCTTCATCATCTATAAGAAACCAATATCTTCAATATCTCCCAGTCTTCCCATAGCAACCTATTTATATTCTTCTTCCACTCATTTCAGCTCAGAATGAGAAAAAAGAGGGTGAAGGCCCAGGTTACGGTATTCATAGCTCTAGGCATCATAATCCTGATCATCATCATCATGATGCTCTCCTCAAGAAGCACCCTTCTCCAGGCGAAGCTGAAACAGAAGCCAGAGGCAATAGCGTCAGAGATCTTTGAGAAGTCAGCGCTCAAAAAACACATCACCACCTGCCTTGATGAGGTCTCCAGGGATGCCATGGAGAAGATTGCTGCACAGGGCGGCATCTATTTCCCTGAGACCATCACGCAGCAAACAGCCATCCCGGCGCAGCCAGGCAATTCCTTCTCAAACACCCTCTTCGAGCCGATGCGGGAAGACAGGGATTTCCTCACCAGCAATTCCATAAGAACCTATTATAGCATAGCAGCCACAGACTATGAAAAGGTGAATGACGCACCCTATTACCCCTGCGAAAGAAACACACCGTGCGACCCCTTCAGCCGCGACTTTACAGAAGAGCAGCCCTTCTCAGGCAGTTTCACCTGGGGCTCCCCTTCGGCAGTCGTCAAAGACCTCAACACCCAAACGTTCTCCTCAAGGCTGCTCCTGCCGCTTGAGGCAGATGCCTCCACCAACGGCTACAGCATCGAGGAGCAGATGGAGCACTACATCGACGTCAATTTAGTGGCATGCGTCAACCTAACTCTCCTTGATGAGATTCTCCAGTACGAGATCGTGCCAGGTCCTGCACACGCAGATGTCAGGTTCGGCCCTGAAGATGTGGTGGTGTTTGATGTGGTGTTCCCCATTAAGGTCAACATCTATAGCGATGATGACACCATCATTGTATCCAGGGACGAGAGGAGATTCACCACAGAGAAACAGGCAAGGTTCAGGCCGCTCTACACGCTGCTCCAGATAGCCCTGGGCAACGACTACACAGACCCTGCCTACTCCCTTGCAGACTTCGACCCGTTGGAAGAATTCGGCACTACCTTCTCCTTCTTCACCACGCGCCTCCAGAAGGATGTCAATGACGATCGTGATGATATCTTCATCATCACGGACGAGACTGCCTTAAAAGGGGAAGGGCTTGAATACAGGGCAGCAATCAAGAACAGGAGGCCTGCACTTGAGGATTATTATGTCCCTCCATCATCAGTATCATCCAGATATCCAGGCTATGACATCATCACTGGCATCAACCGCATCCTCCATATCACTCCCTATGCCCTTGATCCCGACGAGAGGCCGGATGAAGGGCTGATTTACACCTACTACAACAACGACCCATGGCCAGGCTCACAGCTCGCAGGCTCTGCCGGAGATGACGGAGGCCCTCGCTGGATGGATTTCACAGAGTTCCAGACAGGCAGTGCAACACATACCTTAGGCACCCGCACATACCTCACAGAATGCACCAGCATCTTCTCTCCCAACAGCACCTTCCCGGAGCGCTGCTCATCTTACATCACCAGGCCAGAGGATGAAGGCACCCACAATGTGACTATCACCGTCTATGACAACAGGGGCCTCTCAGACTACTATGTGCTCCACATCCTCATCAAGAGG
>CAZTOO010000118.1:0-4091 GCA_964615215.1 uncultured Methanosarcinales archaeon | reverse complement strand
TTGTGCCTCTAAAAAGGGATTGAAAGAGGATGATGCCCTAATGCGTGCCGAACGCAGTGATCTCCATCTTCTTGTCCAGCCTCTTGAACTCATAGCGGTGCATGTTCAGAAAACTCTTGATTAATGCATGCAGCTGGTTCACTTCTTCCACAGCGCCCTGCTGATACTTGAAGGCATACACCTGATAGAAATACTTGTCGAACAGAAAGCGTAAGAACACGAACATCGGTTTCTGCTCCCATCTGCTCTCATAATCAGTCTCCAGGTACATATCGAACGTTATCAGCACCTTGCCGTGGTCGATACTCGTCCTGATGCCTTTCTTCTCCACCTCTACCTGCTTCAGGTCTGTCATGAGGATATGGACTTTCATGAGGTATTTGTAGTAGTCAGTCACCTTGCGCCACGGCCAGGTCTCGATCTCCACCTGCTTGCCTGATGGATAGACATGCTCGAAATTCTTCTTCTCGTACTTGTCATACCTATGGTCCCTGAAGTACTGGTCAATCAGCTTGAAGAGCTCTTTGCTGTCGAAGATGCCCTCATACCCTATCTTTTTCTGGTCAATCAGTATCTCTCTCTCAACCATAGCCTTTCCTCATGTACTTATCATTTAAAATGGTTTTCTTTTTATATAGGATTCTGCAGCTTTAGAGGTAATCATAATACGCCTTGGACGTGTGCATCCCGAGGAATTTCTTGATCTCGTTGTGGAGTATCAGTGTCTTGTAATTGAGCTTGTCCCAGTGCACGAGCAGGAAATCATGGTAGAAGAGGAATCTGTTGTGGAACTTCCTCAGCCCCTCTTTGGATTCGCTTGTTTCCCACCTGCCTTCCCAATCAGCCTCGATCTTCCCGTCGATATTGACATAGAGCCTGCAGCTGTACCAGGTCTCTTTCTGGCCGTCTTTCTCCACCGGCACCTCCTGGACGTCAAAGACATAGATCTCAAGCTCAATCTGGTGCTTGATATAGTCAGTCATCTTTATCCAGCCCTGCACATTGATCTGGATCCTTGCCCCCATGCCCTCCCCTGGCCTGTACTTGTACATCTTCTCCTCGAAATAGAACCCTCTGTCATCAAACCACTTCTTGATCATCTTATAGAGCCCTAACAGGTCCACCAGACCTTTGTATTTGACGTGATAGGGATAATAGCCTAGGTCGACTCCCATGGAGAAAAAAGACGTGTTGTTGGTATTTAAAGCTTTCTTAAGGGGGGATAGCTATGGCAGTTATTCGTTGAATAAGGCTCTCTATATCTTTTGCTCTTTCCGAAGAGTAAGCTTCTGTAGCAGGGTCTGTTACCCTTCTGTTCCTGAGCTTAACTGCTCCTGCTTCCCCAACACTACTCTTCTTCGTAGTCGTCATAAGAACAAACCAACAGGATTCAGCAACTCAATAATGCATCAGAATCTCAACATCCTTGCCGAACATGCTCTTTAAGTGCTCGAACAGCTTTTCCCTGATGAACACTCTCTTTGGTAACTCTGCCTTGGCAAGTGCCTGCTCCATCTCTGCGAGCTCTGCCTTCCTGATGTTCATCAAGCTGCCGTCCTTAGCCACTTCAGCCCTCTGTATGTCTTTCTCCTTGGCGTCTATATCGATAGTGATGAATGCCTCTTTCTCCAGCAGCA
Organism: uncultured Methanosarcinales archaeon; assembly: GCA_964615215.1. Lineage (GTDB taxonomy): Archaea > Nanobdellota > Nanobdellia > Woesearchaeales > CAZTOO01 > CAZTOO01. The sequence goes on along the minus strand of CAZTOO010000118.1, from coordinate 2,454 downwards.
GCACCTCCCCGTATTTGTTCTGGTATTTCACCTTGATCTTGCATCTCTCCATATCTCTCCCACGCTTCCTCTGCATATACTCGATGACACTCTTCACGAACTTCCTCGCTTCCTTCTTCGTTTTCTCCACTTCAGGCTTCGTGAGCTTGTTGGCTTCATAGTCCATCTTTGCCTTGGTGATCTCTTTCAGGCTGCTCATGACATGCGCAGGCAGCTTTCCGGAAGTGACTAACTCTGCCTCGAACTTTGGGAACAGCTCCTGCTCAGCTACCTTATCCACGCCTTCCATGACCAATGCATCCCTTATGACTGTGGAGATGGTGTCATAGGTGTTCTGGAAGTCCTTGGACTCCTTGACGTTCTCTATGTCCTTGAACAGCTTCTGTATCCTTTCCAGGTACTTCTCGGCAGCCTTGAGCAGCTCATCGATCTCCTGGCCGGTAATCTCCTTGAGGGTGCCGTGCTCAAGGTCTTTCCTGACTTTGATGACTCTGTCCAGCGTCTTTATATATTCCTCTTCCAGCATCTTCTCCTTCTTCACGAAGATGTCGTTCATCAGTTCTGCAGTCTCTCTCGGAGAAGGTGGAGGTATGCCGAACATCATCAGTGCTGCCTGGGATGGAGTGAGTATTGCGTAATAGATGTCCTCCATGCCTATCTCTTTCATCTTATACTTGACCCGTTTGAGCATCTGGTCGCCAGTGCCCATGAACATGTCGATAGCCTCTGCAGAGGGCTTGATCTTCCCCATCCTCAACAATTGCTTCCAGGGCATGAACATGCCCCTGTCATAGAAGGGAACTCCATCCCTCAAAAGGGTGAAGATGATGGGATTTGCTTCCTTCAGGCTGTCCCAGAAATCTGTTAGGATATACACCTGGATGTTGATCTTGTTCTTGATGCCTGTTATGTCGCCAGCTTCGATGCCCATGCCGATGATGATCGCCCGTAACTTATCCTTCAACTCTGCGCGAGTCATCTTTTTGACGTCAGTATCATCGATGACAATCCATACGTCGATATCTGATTGGGGGGTTGCCCTTCCCTGCACCAGGCTGCCTGCAAGGACATAGCTGACTATATACTTCTCGAACTTCTTCAGCACCATGGTCTTATGCACTTCTGCAATCTTGATGGCAGAGAGCATGCCTTTCTCATACACTGGCGCAGACAGCGCTATCATCTGGAGCAGGTCGTATTTGCCGTCATAGCAGCTTCCCCAGAGCTCTGAGAGGATGAGCACATTGGGCACCAGCTCCTTGTCGATATCCTTTGCGATGCTGACAATGATTTTCTCCAGCTTCGCCTTGAGCTCCTGCTTTGACATCTTCTGGGAGTCAGAATCGTCTATAAGTACTAGGGTGTTGATCTTGTTGAGGTCAGGCTTCTCTCCCTCAGTCTTCGGCTTCTCAGGGGGCATGAGGGCGATGCCGCTGACATAGGTCTCGAACTTTTCCAGAAGTCGGCTTTTGAATTTCTCCAGCTTGTCCTTGATGTCTTTCAGCTTCTCCTGCTGCTCTTTGGTGAGTTGAGGATGCAGCTGCTGGCCAGGCTGCTGTTCGGCAAGCTTGGGCAGGTGCTCCTTACGCTCTTTCACCTTCTCCTCCTTCTTTGCAGGTGCTTTTTTTGCCATGGCGTGTCATCCAGAATGGATAACAGAATTGTTTTATGCACTCTATATAAACGTTTCGTTAGGAATCTATAGAACTTTCAGAGATAATTAAGGATATTTACTGCTAGGCCATCTCTCGCAGGCAGCACATGCATCCCGCTTCTCTTCTGTATCTCCCTTGAGACGAAGGCAGGGTCCTCATCCAGCATCTTCTTCCCGAAATGGGTGATGATGCAGAGTTTCGGCTTCACTTTCTCCAGTATCTCCACAGCATCATCCGCACATAGCTGGTCATAGGTTCTGTCCCCTTTCCTGAAGGGATGCACCACATTCAGGATGAGGATATGGCTCATGGCGTATTCATCCAGGAGATCCACCTCAAATCTCGTGTCAGAGGAATACGTGATGGTGAATCTTGGTGCCTTGAATCTCAGGCCTATGCTGTTGGGGTCAGAATGATATGCTTTCAGCGCTTTTATCTCAATCTTCTCTATCCCTACGCTCTGCCCGGGCCTTAACATGATGACTCTGTCCACCCTCTGCTTATGCACTTCAGAGAGTATGGGCTTATGGATATTCTCGCCGTCAATGACAGTCTTGTTGCCTATGAACACCCCTTGGGGATCAAGGCCGCCGTGCGTCATGGCATCAATCACAGCATTCACATCATTTGCATGGTTCACATGGTTGTGTGTGGCTATGAGTGCAGTGTTGTTCCTCAGGTTGACAGCATACATCTTGGACATGTTCAGAGCCCCAGGCCCAGGGTCAAGGAAGAACTGGAAATCCAGCAGTTGGAGGACAATACCCCCGCTGGCCCTGAGCTGCTTCCCAGCAACCAT
>CAZTOO010000117.1:0-4135 GCA_964615215.1 uncultured Methanosarcinales archaeon | reverse complement strand
TGTTTATTCAAAATCAAATGCATCTAAAAACACTATGGATTAAAGAAAGGTGAACACAAGGAGTTTGTGAGGAACCAACCCTGAAAGAACAGTTCACCTCTTTCAAATGCCCAACCACGAAAGCACCTCAAACCCCTCATAAACCTTGTTCACCTTCTCTTTCTTCTTTTCTCATCCTTCTTTCTGCAGAAGAGGTGTACCCCTGGATGTGTGTCATAAGCGCTTCTCTTCCCGTCAACATAAGATTCGACGATATGGAAGCTTGCTTTGTTTGCCAGGTCTTCAATCTCTTCCTTCCGGAAGAACGACCAGAATTTTTTTGCTCCACGGTATCTCTTATCTGCTATCAGGCCTTCCCCTTGACCCTCTTTGACAGAGAGATAGATAATCCCTCCCTCTTTCAGTACTCTATAGGCTTCCTGAAGACCTTTTAGGACGTCTTTCTTCGGGAGATGTAGAAAGACGGCATTTGCCCATATCCCATCAAAATGATTGTCCTCAAATCCAAGCTTACGGATGTCCATCACGTAAAACTGGGCTTTTTCAGCTCTCTCCCCTGCGGCAGCAATCATCTTCTCTGAGAAATCAACTCCTATGACGTCCATGCATTTCTCGGCAAATATCTTCGCATCCCTGCCTGATCCGCATCCCATATCAAGGATGAGCTTCTTCTTCCCGAGATAGGAGAGGAATTTCTCAGCTTCTTTGGCAGGATGCAGTCCCTCTACATTCTTGCTATACTCCTCAACAGTCTGGTTATAGCTTTTGATGGTAATCTTTTCAGCATCTTCCATGGCACTGCCGCTAAGGCAGAGGTCATTATAAACCTTGCTGAGAATTCAGTTCCTTTCAACCTTCTTTATCCACTTCGCAGCATCCAATAAGTCAGAAGCGACATAGTCAGGCTTGGCATCATACTGCTTATCCTTTCCTGCATGGCCTGTCTGGACCAGTATGCTCTTCATGCCTGCATTCTTTCCCAGCTGTATCTCACAAGACTTATCGCCTATCACAAAACTCCTTGAGAGGTCTATATTCAGCTCTTCTTTGGCTCTCTCAATCATTCCAGTGCCTGGCTTTCTGCACTTGCATTTCTCTGCCATGCTGTGCGGGCAGAAATACACCTTATCAATAATGACCCTGTACTTTGAGAGTTGCCTGAACATCTCGCTGTTCACTTTAAAGAAGTCCTCTTTCGTAAAATATCCCAGACCTATTCCCTGCTGGTCAGTCACGATAATGAGCTTGAATTTCATATCTTGCATCATCCGCAAACCTTCTCCCACATGCGGCAGCAGCCTGAATTTTGAGGGTTCATGCAGGAAATGCACTTCCTCATTGATGGTTCCGTCCCTGTCCAAAAACACAGCAGGCGAGCTCTTGATAGGCCTCTCACTCTTCTTCTCTTTCCCATACACAGCTACAATCTTCTCAATGACAGCAGACGAGCTCATGCCCTCTTCAGGCTTTATCAGCAGTATCTTCCCTTTCCATCCTTTCATGACATCAGCAGAAGTAAGCTCTTCAGGCTTATAATCTCCAGCCTTGATATAGAAATGAGGCCTGAGAGCTACCAGGTTTTCTCTGTTCCTCCTCTCATCAAACAAAAATACATAATCGACAGAAGTGAGAGCAGCCACCAGCTTAATCCTCTCTTTCTCAGGCACGATAGGCCTGTCAGCTCCCTTATACTTTTTCACAGAAGCGTCAGAATTCACAGCCACGAACAGCACATCACACTTCTTCTTGGCCTGTTCAAGATAAGAGGCATGTCCGGAATGGAGGATGTCAAAACTGCCTGAAGTGAATCCTATTTTCTTTCCCTTCTTCCGCAAAGAAGCGGCAAGCTTCGCAGCCTTCCCCCTGGAGACAATCTTGTCCTTGATCATTGTTCCATACTTTTCCGCAGTTCATCCACACTTACCGTGGCAGTGCCCACTTTCGCCACAACAACACCTGCAGCATGGTTCGCTATGGAGGCAGCCTGCGCAAGAGATGCTCCAGCAGCGACGGAAAGAGCCAATGCAGCCACCACAGTGTCTCCGGCTCCTGACACATCATACACCTCTTTCGCTGTTGTAGGGATATGCTTCACTTCCTCTTTCGCCACCAAAGTCATCCCGTCTTTCCCTCTCGTTATCAATACGTCAGCATGCAGCATGGTCTGCAGCTCTTTTCCCATGCTTTCCACTTCAGCGTCATTGCTGCCTTCAACCCTTGACATCTCCCTTGCCTCCTTGAGGTTCGGCGTTATCAGGGAAGCGCCTTTGTAGTATGACATATGCGAAGGCTTCGGGTCCACCATCAGCGGTATCTTCTTCATATGGGAAAACGCAACCACTTCATCCATGAGCTTCTTCGTGACAAGGCCTTTGGCATAGTCAGACACCACTATTATATCACTATGCGGCAATTTCTTCAGGAAATCAAGCACATGCCTCTCCACATGATGATTGACTGGATTGATGTCTTCATAGTCTATCCTCATGAGCTGCTGGTTATGGGAGATCACCCTCACTTTCTGTATGGTTGGTCTCTCTTCAGGCACCAAGAGCCAGGCCATGCCTTCTTTCTTCACTTCCTGCTCAAGGACTTTTCCAGCTTCGTCATTGCCCACCACTCCTATGATGACAGCCTTTCCGCCCAAGGCCACAATATTGTTGGCGACATTAGCAGCTCCGCCTGCAACATAGCTCTCTTTCTGCACATGCACAATAGGCACAGGAGCTTCCGGGCTTATGCGTTCCACATTGCCCCAGAGATACTTGTCCAGCATGACATCCCCTATCACCACCACTGTCCTCTTCTTGAACTGTTCGAGTATCTTGGTGTAAGGCATGCTCTCACTCCTTAGGCAGTTTCAATGTCTTCAGATCAACTTTTCCGCTGTCTTCAGCGCGATAGCTGTCTTCGTCGAAATGCTGCGTGGAGAACTCGAAGATCTCTGCATCTTCAAGTCCTGTAAAACGGTGCCAGAGCAGCTGTGTGATATGCACAGCATCCCCTGCTTTTAATATCTGTTTTTCCTCTCCTTTCTTTCCATACTCCATGAGCACTTTGCCTGACTGGATGTAGAAGGTTTCGTCCTTGAGCTTATGGTGGTGGATGCTGCACCTATAGCCTTTCTTCAGCAGCAATTTCTTGCCGCAGTACTTCTTAGTGTTGGCTATCCAAAGCTCCTTTCCCCATACTTTAGGGACTTCTTTTATCGTCTCTTTGTCAGGCATGTTCTCTTCTTGAATTCTTTCCCTTTATAAATCCTATTTATCTGAGGTCTATCCCTCTGCCCTATCTCTTCTTCAAAACCTTATCAATCGCTTTCTTGACTTCACCAACGCTAATCTTCCTTAAACTCTCAGCACATCCCTCGCATCTCCTTATCTTTCCGGTCATGTTGTCCATGCAGGGCCCCTCCCTATGAGGATGATACAACGAGATGTTCCCTTTCCCATAAGGAGCCCATAAGACAGGCGTATTTGCACCGAACAAACCTATAGTAGGAACTCCATGCGCAGCAGCGATATGCATAGGCCCTGTATCGTTCGAGACAAACACAGAACACTTCCCTATCAGCGCAATGCTCTGCCCTAATGTAAAATGGTCGTATGTCACATATGCCTTTTCCTTATGTTTCATAAGCCCTATCGTTTCCCGCACACTACTCTTCTCCTTAGGGGAAGAGACAAAAAACACAGCAAAACCATGAGCAATTAAATAATCAGCCACTTCAGCAAACCTCTCAAGAGGCCACATTCTCTGTGCAGTGGCAGTTTCTGCAGCACCCACACATATGCCTGCAATCTTCTTGAGCTTTCTCTCCTTCAGCCATGAACTCACTTTCTTCATATCCGAAGATGAAACACCCACTCTCTCCAGATGGTCAGTATCGTACTTAAAACCTAAGACCCTTATCATATCCAGATAATTCTCCACCATGTGCTGCTTCTTGGAAAACACTACAGCAGCATCATACAATCTTGCACGGAGAGCATGAGAAAAGCCGACAACAAACTTCCCTTTCTTCCGTGCAATCAATGCAGAGATATTAAGATAAGGTTCTGTATCGAACACTACGTCGAACTTCTCTTGAGAAACAATCTCTTTCAGGCTCAATACTTTCTCAATATTCCTGTTG
>CAZTOO010000116.1:0-4156 GCA_964615215.1 uncultured Methanosarcinales archaeon | reverse complement strand
GAGTTCAAGAAGAAGCTCAAGAAGAAGAACGCCATGAAGGATACTGTCAGGCTGAAGATCACGCAGCGCGAGATTGACAACGAAAACCATTACGAGCTGGAATGGCTCTAGCTGCTTCTCTCCCTCCTTTCTATTCTTTGTTCCCCAGCGGCAAGCCCTGCTACAGAAGCTGACTCTTCGGATAGTTCGTAGGAGGGATATATTCCTACTGAATGCAACGAATCTGAAGAGGAGTGCGGGGAAGCAGGAACCGTTGTCATCAGGAAACGAGAAAGAAAGGGAAGAGCATCAAAAGGCAAGAAAACAGGGGAGAAAAGACAGAAAACCTATCAAAACGCCTGCCTTATCTTACTGGACACTCCCTTTTCTTTTCGCAAAGAACACAGAGACCTCAATCCTATGGATCCTGCGGGTGTGCTGCTTCAGGGTCTGTTTCAGCGGGAACTGATGGTCCTCCACTGAGACAGAGAAGCCCTGTTTCTCAAAGAACCTCATCACATAGTTCTTCGTTGAGGTCTTATGCATGCTCATCACAAAGTCAGAGACAGCGCATGCTTTCTCGACGAACATTATATCAGCTCCCTTCTGCCTGGTTCCGAAAGGAGGGTTCATGATGACAGTATCAACAGGAGGCAGTTTCAATGAGGACACATCACCCTCGACGAGCCTGTAGTTCCTGAACTCCAAAGCATTCTCTGAAAGCAAAGCCAGATTCCTGAAAGTTGCCTCAATCATGGCCTTGTCCAGATCCACAAAAATGACTTCTTTCGCGCCCAGCAATAATGCGCCTATACCGAGGATACCGCTGCCACAGCCAAGGTCAATCACTGACTTACCATTGATGGTGCCTAACATGGCGCATTTCCAGAGCGCATCTGCAGCAATCTCAGAGTCAGAAGGATACTGCTCTAGACTGACATCTGGCACAAAACTCTCCAGCTGGGAGAGAAGCACCGCAAGCTGTCTTTTAGACGATATTTCCATGGAAAAAAAGAAAAGGGAAGGACTATTTAATCCTTTTCCAGAATGCGACACAGGAGGTAAGAACTGTGCTTCAAGAAGATAGCTTTCCCAAACAACAATGTTTTTAAATAAGCAGCAAACTCCAGAAGGGAGTAATTCGGGGGATAGGATGGTTAAGAAAGCTAGGCAGCGTCATCTAAAAAGCAGTGAAAAGAACGACGAGAAGAACGACATTCTGCTGAACTATTTCAACGAGATCAGCAAAGAGTTCCGCAGCCAGACCAAGACAGTCAGGGAAGAGCTTGACGAACACCTGGCAGCGATAAACGAAACCACCGACGAGATCCAGTCCAATTACGAGCTCATGCTCCAGTTGGACAGCAAACTGAACAAGCTCCAGGAGCGCATGGACCATCTCCAGATGTTTGTGGAGAACCAGTTCGGCATCAGCAAGAGCAGAGAGGAGAAGAGGGATTATAGGGAATATAACCTCCTGCCTCTGACAAAGAACGAGCAGGAGGTCTTTTTAAGCCTCTATGCAGCTGACTCACTTTCCTACCATGATATTGCTCGACAGCTCTCTATAACCGAAGCATTGGCCCAAAACTACATAGGAAACCTGATCAGCAAGGGCATACCTGTCCTGAAGCGCTATCACTGCTCTAAGACCTTTATTTCCATCGATAAAGCCTTCAAGGACCTCCATGCCAAGAGGAATATCATAGCTGTAAGCCCTGATGTAGCCAGGATGGCCCTCTCAAGATAAGAAGGAACCCTCACTTTCTCAGAGCAGTTATAGAGGAGAACAAGCGGCAATTTCAGGCCTGTTTGTGTTTATACTCTATAAGTCCCTAAAAGCCACCTAAAAAGCTGTACAACCCATAAAGAGAAGCTCCTTTCTGTATAATCCCGAATGAAGACGTATTAATATACATATTCAATCATACATAATCTCTATAATAATTCGAGGTTGTTTGTAGATAAAAACAAAGAAAGACATTACTGAATCAGAGAAAAAGGGAAAAACAGGCAGAAAACAGAAACAGCAGCAGGGCTCAGGCAGGAGCCGCTTCCGTCGACAGATTGCGTTTTGTCGTATCCTTTATCTTCTCGTTCTTGAGAAGGCGCTGCATCTCCTTGACATATTTCAGTGTGAGCTCCATGTGATTTTTTACGACAAGTTGCGCTTTCTCAAAAGCCATTTCCATAGTCGACCCATTAAGCCTGTAGCCTATGACCACCTTATTGTCCTTGATATAGCTGGTTTTCTGGATCAGGTTGAGCTTGGTCCACCTTTCCAGATACTCGTACATGGTCTGGCGGGTGATGCCTGCAAAGAAGGCCATCTCCTCGACAGTCATCACAGCTTCCTCCAACTTCTTGAGCTGATTAGCCCTCTTCTCACGTTCATACAGCTCAATCAGCACCAGATGCATCTTCTCTGTGCTGCCTTTTTTCCTCGGTAAAAGCCCGAGCCTTGTGATCACGACTTTGGCCATCTCTTCAGAATCAGGAGCCATGCCTGGCTCTGCATCCTCCAGGACGATTTTATTCTCTTTGATACTCATCACCTCTTCAGAACCTGTAATGTGCCAGAACTATATAAATCTTCCTTTTTCCCGACAGCTGTCGGTGAAAACAAATGCCTAAACTTTAAGTTTCTCTTAAAGTGTTTAATCAAACGTAAAATAGGCTAAAATCCAGGTTCTTTTGGTACTGCCCCAAACCAAGGGTGAGGAAAAAAGTGCGAAATCCGGCAGGAAATAGGCCAAGACAATGCATTTCCTCACCTTTCCCAAACTCTTCGGCAACATCCCGATTCTGTCGGAAGGATGCCTGAAACCGATATCAAACACCAAAAAGGCACCTGGGAGGTGGGCCTCATAGGCGGAAGGCCCTTAAACTATCCTGTCGGGATGATGTTTGACAGGTCGGAATGATTGCTGACACAGCAGACATCATGCCTGAAAACACGAGTTTGGAGCCATCTCTGCCAAAAAGAGGTTTACCCGACTATGCAGAGAACATTCCGACAGCTGAAAAACACGCAAAAGACTGCAGAAAAAACCTGTTTTTTGACCAGACAAACGATTTAGAAAAGATTTATAATCAACCTCCCCATTACTCTCCCTTATGGAAAAAGTGGGTGTGATGGGCCTTATCGTCGCTATAATGCTGGTTTCACTGCTCATGGCAGGATGCATGGCCATAGCCAGCTCTGAATGCTCAAGCATCTGCAAAGAGCAGGGCCATCTCAAGGGAAAATGCAGGAAATACATAGACCCTGTCCCTGACTTATGCTCGGAAGAAGAGATCAACATAGGCCCCCAGGCGAGCTGCAATTACGACGAGAACATGATTGGCGCAAGGGCAACATGCTGCTGCATCCCCAAGCCAGTTATAGAGAATAAAACTGCAGATTAATCACCTCAGCACAACACAGGAAAAGACAACAATGCCTGAAAAAAAAGAAGATAAAGAAGCGATCAGGGAGAGGCTCAGGAAGCTGAGAGATTGTCTCTCACCAACAGAAATAGAGGAGAGAAGTGCAAACATCACTGCACATCTCCTCCAGGAGCATCACTATAAGACGAGAAAGAGCATCATGTGCTACTCCAGCTTCGGAAAGGAAGTGGATACCCACAGACTACTGGCACAGATTATAGAGGACAAAGGCAGTGTCATCCTTCCCTATACAGACGAGAAGACACAGAAGCTGCTGACATTCGAAGTGGAGGAGCTGGACACGCTTATAGAGAATAAATTTGGCATAAAGGAGCCTGATCCTACAAAAGCAAAACCTGTCAGCAAATACAGCATCAACCTTGTCATCTGTCCTGGAATAGCTTTCGATAAGCAAGGCCATAGGATAGGCTTTGGCAAAGGGTATTTCGACAGGTTCCTTGCCAATCTGATGACGATAAACATAGGCCTCTGCTATGATTTCCAGATAGTGGAAAGCATTGAAAAACAGGGCCATGATGTCAGGATGGACTACATCATCACTGAGAGCAGAATCTTTGATTGTAGCTCAAAGAGTGTAAGCGAAATAGAGAGACAACATTGATTAATAGATAATAAAAGAGTTTAAGCGATTTTCAAAGACATCCAAAGGGGGCTCAAGATGACAAAAAAAGTATTGTTGGAATCAGCAGAAAAATACAAATACGCGCTGGACCAGCTTGTCAGCTAC
>CAZTOO010000115.1:0-4175 GCA_964615215.1 uncultured Methanosarcinales archaeon | reverse complement strand
ATCATGGACAATGATTACACCTTAAACCTGACACTGGAGTTTGCAGACGAATACAACTACAAGGAAGCTCAGGTGCTGGTGAATGGAAGAGCCACCTATGTTGCGCAGCGCGAGAACCTTTACAGCAAGGACATCTCAGCGTTTGCCGAGAGCGGCAGCAACTGGGTCAAGATCATCCCCCACGAGACCTTGGATGTCAGCCTGATAGAAGTGAGGCTGCACAGGTAATCAGCAGAGCTTGCCTTTGTTTCACTTTTGTTTTTTCAAAAAGAGCAGATTTAAGTGGTACGTCACCGTGCAGGCTTCATAACGGATTCATGACAGAATGATTGATGGTAGTGCAACATGGTATGGATATGGCCTTGGGATTCACCGGCAGTGAAGATTCAGAAGCTGGAGCAGAAATATCTCGGCGCCCAGAAGGTCTCCACCACAGAACGCGCCAAGATTGAAGCAAGGCTTATCAACGCAGGCAATAACCTCCTCAACAATGTCTACAGGCCGCTGAATAGTGCTTCTTCTGCACGCGCAGCACATTTTGAGGGCAGGGAAAGGAAGGGTCAGCAGCGCATCAGCATTGAAGTGCGGACCCAGCAGGTCAATGACACAAAGAATGCACTGAAGGCTGCCCTGAAAGCCAAAGATTTCACAGCAGCGCGCCAGCACCTCGATAATCTCCGTGCATTGAGAGAGGACCGTGCAGAACGCCGCAGAGAATATTTCCGCGACCACAATCTCCTCGCCAAGACAGGGAGAGGGCTTGCAAACATAGGCAGGGGCATGTCCTGGACAGGCCGCCAGGCGAAGGAAGGCTGGCTGGGCCTGAACCGTGCAGCAGGGGATGTGCGCAATGCAGCATCCAACATCAAGCAGGGAGTTGACCACAACATCTTTGGAGCAGCAACAGGCCACGGAGCATCCCGCTTCAATTACATCGCATTCTTCATCATGGCGTTTGCAGTCCATATCGTTGACTGGAGCTATGGGTTTGGCGGCCTTGACAACATGCGCATATTCCTCCATCTCTCCATGGCAGTGCTGACCTGGATATTCATCTTCTGGGACTCCAAGAATATGACAGCCACGCTCAAGAGCCTGATTATGCTGATAGGGGTTGCGATGGTTGCCTATTATTTCCCCCAGCTTGGGCTTTTCCTGCGCGCAAAAATACCCTCTCTGACAGCGCTCCATGCCCTTGACATCATCCTCAATCCCATCATCCACCCCCTCTGGGTCTATTTCGGTGTCATTGCATTCAAGGACAAGGATGAGACAGCGAGCATGCTGCTGGTGTGGATCGTCATCTTCTGGACGTTCTACCTGCTTTTTGCCTTCACCGCAGGCCCGAACATCAACGACTCCCACTACACACAGAGCAGGCTCACCCAGAAGGAATACGACACGCTCTGGGAAGTCTATACGAGGTTTGCAAAAGGGCTTGAGCTCTGGACGAAGAAGATCCTGATCGAGATCCCCCAAAAGGTCGAGGAGGAATGGCAGAAGCAGATTGCCATAGCCACAGGAGATTATTATGTCGGACAGGTGGATGCTGCAGCGAAAGCTCCGTTAGGCATCTCCATCCACAAGGTCTCTCCAGGCGAGCCTTATTACAGCGAAGGCGACCCAGTCACGATGTGGGCAACCATCTCTGCATTCTCCACAGGTGATGCCATACCGGTCATTGTCCAGTGCTCACGCGGCTCTGACTTCACGAAATCAGAAGACCTCGGCCTTGTTGATTATGAGGTAGGCTATGTCCCGCCCGGCTCAGAAAACTCTCCGTCAATCAGGCCCAACATGACAGAGGATGTCTTCTATCTCGAGAATTTCGAGAAGACAGATGTCAGCTGTACGTTCAACAACCAGACAGGATATCTGCCCAGAGGCAAGACAAGCGTCTTCTTCGATGTGCAGTTCCCTTTCAAGACCATAGCCTACCAGAAAGTGTATTTCATGGATATCGAGAAGAAAAGAGCGTTGCAGGCAGAGAATCTTGATCCTCTCGCAGTCTACGGCATCGTGGACAAAGAACCAACCACCGTCTACAGCCAGGGCCCTCTGATGATAGGCATAGGCACCACCAACCCCATCTTCGGGGTCAATCTTCTGAGGTGGGTCAATGAAGGTGCAGAATGGAAGATCAATCCTAGCATATGGGGCTACACCCCTATCGACACCACAGTCAATCCCAGAGACAAGGCATTCTTCTACGGCTGCTATGGGGAGCAATATCTGGCAGACATGCAGGGTCTGAGCGATAATGTGGTGCTGCCTGTTGCCCAGGCCACCGGTCTGGCTGCTCCAGGTGAATATGAGACCGTCAACCTGAAAAATCAGGACCTCTGCGAGAAGCTCAAGAACATCCAGCCGTCAAGGTCTGCATTGCGCATCACCATCGACAACACCTGGGACAAAGGAAGGGTGAAGGAGATCAAGCAGATGTTTGTATATATCCCCAAAGGCGCATACCTCTATGGCTGCCCTGAATTCGTGCTGACAGACCCGAACCTGATGCAAAACGAGGAAGACAAGACAGCGTATGACCTCTACAAGTTGCGTCCAGACCTCAAGATCAAGCTGGACAAGAGCACAGGCTACAGGACTTTCAGATGTTTCCTCGACCAGACTCCTGGCGTTCTTGGGACAGCGCCCATCACCACCCGTTTCATCCGTGCAGAGGCATGGTACGATTATGAGCTCAAGAGTTCCGGAGAGGTGACAATCATGAGGGCTCTCGGAGGCAGCGAGGAAGGTACTGAGACGGACAATTATCCCACCTTCATCGGCGAGATGTGCACCGACGAGGAATGCACAGCCAGGAAGCCCACCGAATGCAATGACCGCGGCCTCTATGTGGATCCGAAAGCTGCAGACAATGACAATGACGGCTTCATCGACTGGGGCCCAACAGATGACGACCAGCGCGACCGCGAATGCACCAGCAGGAACGACAACAGCGAGAAGAGCGGCGCGAAGCCGACGACCATAACTGAAAAGGACAGGGAATGCGACGTGACGTGCCAGGACCCCAACGGCTGCCTGGTGCCGAGGAAATGCAATGTGCACGGCCTCCTTGACGGAAGCTACATCTACATACCGCAGTACGCCAACGGCTATGGAGACGTCACTCCCTGGGAGATGAGGGCTTCTGGCACCTGCCCTGACAGAGACGGCTGCATATGCAATAAGGTCAACATCACCTACGGAGAAGATTGCACTGTAGGAGAACCCACTTCTTCAGCTCCTGAGACTCCTGCTTCTTCCTCATCTTCTTCCTCATCATCCAAGCCTCCCTCTCAACCCGCAACACCATCGGGGGAGCAGACAGCCACAGACCTGGCGAAAAAAGCCTATTGGACCTGGAGGGACAACAGTTACCCAACATCACAGAAGGACGGGGTGGTGACAGCCATCACCAACGCAGTCATCATTGATATGGGAAACAAGAACCCTACTCAGGATGACCTTAAGTCTTTTGCGAAAGAGCAGATAGGTGTCACTGAAGCAGAGATCCCGAAACTGTTCCAGACATGAGATGGTATGCATGAGAACCATATCCCCGACAAAGAACAGGCTGAATGCATGGTTGCTTATCCTGCTGCTGGCGCTCTTTAGCATAGCTCTTGCAGCCTGCAAAGACAGCGGGAGCAACATCAATATCAATCAGTACAGGAAAGGCACTTCAGGCCTTACCCTGGCATTCCTGAAGAATGCCCCTCCAAACGACGTGTTTGAGGAGGAGGTGCTTCCTGTCTATCTCCAGGTGAAGAACAAAGGCTCCACCACCACATCCTACTTCCTGACACTTACTGTCGAGAGCGACATTCTCTGCGAGGCAAGCTCCTCTGATGCTTCAGGCTGCAAGACCTCTACTGATGGAGGTGTGCACAAGGAAGGCCAGTTCACCATCCAGAAAACTCTGATTAACGCCTATGTGGAGGAAACTACCTATGAGTTCTATCTCAAGGCAAAGACAGTTCCTGAGAGGATATCCCATGTGCCTACTACCATGCTTGCCACCTTATGCTTTCCTTATAAGACGTATTTCACCCAGGACTTATGTGTGGAGCCGAACCCCTTTGTCCCTGCAGAAGGTGTGAAGAAGGTATGCTCCATGCAGTACATCTCCTATACGGGAGGCCAGGGTGCGCCGGTGGCAGTCACCAAGATAGAGC
>CAZTOO010000114.1:0-4177 GCA_964615215.1 uncultured Methanosarcinales archaeon | reverse complement strand
CAAGCACAGTATGCCAGTTCAGCCTGAAGAAGAGGCCGACAAAAAATCCCAAGATGGCATTGCCTACTGCAATATACGGGTTGGCCATGAGCACTGCCGAATAGGCACTGCCGAGTAGGCCTGAGAGCATGCCTCCCATAGGCCCATAGAGCATCGCTGCCAGAAAGATGGCGTACTGGAAAAAATGGATCTTGAATCCCCACGGCGTGTTGAGGTTTATCATCCCCAGCACATTGGGCAGCGCCAGCAGGAACACGAAAAACCCCACTGATTTATAATCCCATCTCACATCGAATGCAAACAGATTCTTGTTTTGCTCCATCATTATCACCTACGTGTTGAATTTTCCTTTGATAGTGTTCTTCTCCATGCGTTCAATGGTCGCTTTCACAATGAGCGGCCATGCAATGGTGGCATCTGCAAGCACTTCTGCCCACATGCCCCCTTCCTCTTTCGGGATGAATTTTCCCCAGGAGACTCCTTCAGAGTACGTGCAGCCAGATAAGCCGCCCCAATGGACTGGCTCCGGACATATCCTGACACCATACCTGTAACGGACTGTCGGCTTTCCCTCGGTTGTAAGATAGCCTCTCCTGCCGCATTTCTCACATCCTTTGCCGTTGCAGTCAGGGCATTGATTGTCTGCGCGTTTCCGCATGATATCTATATAGGGTGCGATCTGCTGTGCCCAGTTCCTGGGAACACCGCCGCCTATGGTGAAGATGCCTATCCTCTTCTGCTTCTTTACCAATTCTGTCACATGGTCAAGGTCAAGGAACGGATTGAACTCAAAGGCTTTCTCTCCCCGCATCTTGCTTCTCCTGTTGAAGATGCCGAAATCAAGGCCCATCTCGCAGTCTGTGAATGCTGGCACATACACAGGCACTTTCTTCTCATACGCGCTCTTCAGGATGCCCCTGCCTTCTGTGTTCTTCACGAGCCATTTCCCGCATTCCTCAAGTATCCTTCTTGAAGAGAGCACTTCATTGCGGTCCATGCCTCTGAGTATCTCCCTGAATATAAGCTCTGTATCATCAAGGTTCTTCTCCAGCTCCAAAATGTCGTAGATCCTGTCGTAGCCTTTGTAGTAGAGGTCCCTGTCATCCATCTCTCCCACTTTGTATTTGAAGTGCGCCATGCCCTGCGCTTCCACAAAGCCGTGTGTCATCAAAGCTCCTGTGGAAACAATCGCATTGATCATGCCCCTGTCAATCATCTCGCAGATGATCAGTCCCATCTTCGCAGGAGTCATGGCCCCTGCAAGAGTCATGATGACGAAACAGTCAGGATCCTTCACCATCTCATAGAACACATCCACAGCCTCTCCCAATGCGCGGCCTGCGAATGCTGTCTTTGACATCGCCTTGGCGAGGTCATCAAAGCTCTTGACTTTGTTCAGGTCCAATGACTCGAGAGGCTCAAAACCGTCATCGAAACCTGTACGGAACTCGCTTTCGCGCACCACCTCCGGCTTCAAAGGGGGCTGTTGGGCTATCTTTTCCGTGCAGGATTTTTTTTCCATACGTATCACTTGTGATGCAGAGAATGTTTTTGTTTATAAATCCTACTATTTAATGCACTCTGCTCTTGCTTTTTTATTTTCTTATCACCTGCCGTTTTTTTCTTAAGAGTAAGCTCCTGTTGCCAAGGCCATTATCGTTCCGGAGCTTAACTGCCTTGCGAGAGAACACTCCTCTTCAGATCCGTCGTCGGGAAAAGAGAAACAGCAAAACCAACCACCTTACCATAACCTTTATAAACATACAGCTCACTTTTCCCATCAATTCCACCGGGAGCTAGTCTCGGAGGGATGTGACATGAAAGTATTCATGGAGAAAGACAACAGGCTGCTAGAGCTGAAGAACAAGCATTGCACAGGCGATGAGCTTCTGAAAGAGTTAAGGATAAATCCAGCCACTGTCATCCTCGTCAGGAACGACGAGGTTGTTCTTGCCGACGAGGAGTTCTCTGAAAAGGATGATGTGAAGATACTCTCAGTCATCTCAGGTGGATGAGATGAAGTGCACGTTCTGCAGCAACAAAGCGGTGTATGCAGGCCAGGGGCAACTCTTCTGCAGGAGCCACTTTCTAGATTATGTTGAGACGAAAGTATTGCGAACGATAAAAAAATACACGCTCATCGAGAAAGGCGATGTTGTTGCAGTGGCTGCATCAGGGGGCAAGGATTCTCTGTGCGTATTGTACATGACGATGAAGTTCTGCAGGGAATACAACGTGCCTTTCTTCGCGCTTGCTGTCGACGAGGGCATCGCTGGCTATAGAGATCATACACTCAAGGATCTCAGGCTGTTCTGCAGGAGATATAAGACCAAGCTGCATACGATCTCGTTCAAGAAGGAGTTCGGCATCACTCTCGACGAGGCAAAAGACAAGGCCATGAAAGAATTGAACAAGAAGCCATGCACGGTGTGCGGTGTCTTCAGGCGCACTGCCCTGAACAGGGCTGCACGGAAGCTGAAAGCAACTACCTTGGTGACAGGCCACAATCTCGACGATGAGGCACAGAGCTTCATGATGAATGCCCTGAAAGGGAACATGGGGCATAATGCTGCTCTCGGCCCTGTCACAGGTCTGGAAGAGAATGAAAAGTTTGTGCCGAGAGTGAAACCATTATACTTCATTACAGAAAAAGAGTCCAGGCTGTATGCGTTCCTCAAAAAGTTCAAAGTGGATTTTGTCGAATGCCCCAACACACATCTCAGTTTCAGGCAGGACATCAGGGACATGCTGAATGAATTCGAGGCAAAGTTCCCCGGAGCGAAGAACGGGATTGTCAATTCCTTCATGGAGATACTGCCGGAGCTGAAGAAGAAGTACAAACATCGCAGAGATTTCACCTATTGCGAGAGATGCGGGGATGCGTGTTCCGGAAGAATATGTAACGCTTGCTTATTGGTGGAGAGATTATGCGCGAAAAAGAAAATCTTGCGAAAAAAGTAGTCGCCATCGTGGGGGTAGGTGGCACAGGATGCAGTGTCGCTAACCTTCTTGCGCGTTCCGGCCTGAAAAAGCTCATCCTGATAGATGGGGATGTGGTGGAAGAGAAGAATCTTGGCCGACAGCTTCTGTATGGGAAGGAGGATGTCGGGAAAATCAAGGTGAATGCGGCAAAAGAGAGGCTCAAAGGGTTCTGTGACATTGAAACAAGAAACCATTGTCTTGACGCTTCGGACATAGACTTCTCAGGCGTTGACTTAGTCATAGACTGTACAGACAATATCGAAACAAGGCTGCTCATTAACGATTACTGCAAGAAGAAGGGGTTGCCTTGGATATACACTGGTGCGATACGTGAATTCGGCAGCGTGTGGTTCATCTCTCCTGAAGGCCCCTGTTTCCAGTGCCTGAATCAGGAAAAAAAGGGAGAAAGATGCTGCGCAGTCGGGGTGAATCCTGCAGTGGTGGCTGTTGTCGGGAATGTTGCTGCTTCTCTTGCCCTGCAGCATCTGAAGAATGGAAGAGTGGAGAGGGGCATGGTACGGTTCAATCTCCAGAATCTGACCCTCCAGAAGTTCAAAGTGAAGAGAAGCCAGGACTGCGAGGCCTGCAGAGGCGTGTTTAACTATCTCGCAGGAAAGACTCTCTCTCATAGGCCTTCCTCCTGTCAGTCTCTCTGAGCAACCTTTATATAGTCTAAAAAATCCATACTCTCCCAATGAGGATAGCACTATCATTCTGTGCTGACGGCATGGGGCATGCAGCAAGGGCTGCAGCACTGGCAGAATCGCTGGAGAAAGAGCACGAGCTGTATTTCTTCTGTCCCAGGAGCGTGCATGCCTATTTCAAGAGCATCTATCCCAAAGCAAGGATGTTTGATGTCCCGCTGATAAAGCAGATCAAAAGGAAACATCGCCTTCTCCTGCTTCCGACTGCAGCGCGCAATTTCCGCAGGCTGTTCTTCAGCACCCACCATATCAGGGAGCTCAAAAAGAACATGTACAACCTCAACATAGACATGGTAATCTCAGATTATGAGCCTTTCGCTCCTCTGGCTGCAAAGAAGCTGGGGATTCCTGTCATACTCCTGAACAACCAGCATGTGCTCTCCCGCTATAACAGATGGAACCTTTCTGCTATCGCCCTGCGCATCTCCAACTGGGTGATGATGCCGACCTATAACAAGATCATCGTCACTTCTTTCTTCTCAGGCGATGTG
>CAZTOO010000113.1:0-4197 GCA_964615215.1 uncultured Methanosarcinales archaeon | reverse complement strand
TGCAGAGTTATTCGCAGCATCATACACAAAGCAGTTCCAGGTATAGTTGCCATTGCTGAGGTTAAGGTTCCAAGTCGATGAATTGGCAATACCTCCAAGAGGAGAAGTCCTGTTGAGGGAGAACGATTCGTTCGTCGAATTCGTGATGTAGAGGCTTATGTTCTGCAGCAGCACATTGTCTGTCGCTGAGCAGGTGAAATCGACTGCTGCAAAGGATGACAAGATGCTATGATAGAAGACGGCCTGGTCTGAAGGTGCGTCAAGGAAGACAAGAGGAGGAGTAATATCATAATAATTGCTGTCAATGAGTATGCTCCTGTTGCTGTCTCCCCAGTCAGAGCTGTTGCGGATGTCATAAGCTAAACAATTCCAGGTGTAGTTCCCTTTGACAAGCTCCAGTGTCCAGTTTGCAGAGTTAGACATACCGATGATAGTTGCCGACTGGTTGAATGCAAAGCTCTGATTGCTCGAGTTGGTGATGAAAAGGGAGATGTTTTTCAGCCCTTCATCGTCTGTTGCTGAGCAGTTGAAGGTGATGTTGGCGATATCTGCAAAGGTGTAGATATAACTATCTGGAGGATGTTCGAGACTTACATTGGGCGCCTGATTGACAATGGTAAGATTATTTGAGAACAAAGAAGTGCCGTCCTGATAGCCGTCATTGGGTGTCACCTCGCACTGCCATACTTCACCTATAGAAGTCTCGCTTGAAGCGATGACGTGGTCTCCACTATACAATTGCTCGACCTGTCCTGCAGTGAGGGAGACATTGTATATCCTTAGGTCATCTATCATGCCGTTGAACATGTACTGGGTGGTGTCGTATGAGCCTATCTTCGCATTATAGGCAGAGCCTGCTTCTATGGTTCCTGCAGTGCAGGTGCCGTCTGGCTGGCCGTCGAGATATCTCTGGAAACAGGAGCCGTTATACGTCAGCACTGCATAGTACCACACACCTGTCGTGATGACGGTATTCCAGTTCACCGTGCCTGCCTGGGTGTAGTACGGGAGATTGTCGCTGCTTCCTAAAGTCAGAGCCAACGAGGAGCTTGGACTTGCCCTGTGGAGAGTGAGAATCCTGTTGGCATAATTTGCTGCGCCGATGCTGTCTGCCTTAAACCACACTGCAATAGTCAGCGGCTGGCTTGCAGTGGGGATGAACCTGTTTGATGGTGGAAGATCGATATAATCGCCGCCGTCAAAATAATATGCTCCAAGACTGTCATGGCCGCCTGTGGCATTCCATGCCGCGCCTGCCACAGTGCCGTTGTAGCCATATCTGGAATAATCCCTTGTCCAGGTCGAATTGCTTCCTCCTTCAAACGGCATGTTCAATAATGCAAGGGATTTGTTGTTTTCATACCAGTTGATGATGTTCTTTACAGCGCCGCCTGCATCATAAGTGCTCTGATTATAGCAGGTGAGATTCTCAAACGTATAGTTGGTGCCATAAGTGGAATTCAGGAGCGGCATAGTATGCATCGGCATGCTGTTGGTAGTCACTTCAAGGCTGTAATTGGCATCTCCCCAGTCAAATACACCAACTGCATCATAGGCAAGGCAGTTCCAGGTGTAGTTGCCCTGCCCGATGGAGACAAGCCATGTTGCTGTCGCTGATGTTCCTGAGACAGAAGTGCTTCTGTTGAGGCTGAAGCTCTGGTTGCTGGAATTGGTGATGAAGAGACTGATGTTTGCCAGCGCATCATCATCTGTCGCTGAGCAGTTAAAGGTGATGCTTGCAGTGGCAACTGTCGAATTGTACTTATAGCTCTGTGGTGGGAAATTCAACGAGACAGAAGGAGGCTGGTTGAGGATGGTGAGATTGTTTGAGAAGAGAGTAGTGCCGTCATCATAGCCGTCATTGGGTGTGACAGAGCACTGCCAGACATTGCCTACTGAAGTCTCGCTTGATACTACGAGGTCTGTCCTGTTCTGGTACAAAGCCCATACCTGTGCTGGCGAAAGGGTGCGGTTATAGATGCGCACATAATCCATCTGGCCTCCGAAGAACGTGTCAGCATTATTATCCTGTCTTTTCCCTATGAGCAGACCAGATGCACCTGCTATGCCTGCACTTGTCCCTGTGGCACTAGTGTCATTGAGACCGTTCACATAGAGCGTGGCAACACCGCTGCTATACGTTGCCACAACATGATACCAGGTACTGAGAGCCACAGCGCTTGACCGTGCCCTGTATTGTGTTCCTCCATCGTCAACTGCAAAGATAAACCTGTCGCCAGTGTCTGTCCCAGCATCGAACTGGTAGGTATTGGCAGCGTCTGCAACATTCCTGAAGATGATCCTCTCCCAGGTTCCGGTGAATGCTGAAGTTTTCATAAGACGGAGTTCGATGGAGAACTGCCCGCCTGGAACAAGATCAAGGGTGCTGGAGCTGCCTGCATCGATGAAATCATCAGTGCCGTCAAACGTATAGATGCCATCAGAACTCCAGACAGGAGGGGTGTTGCCGTCGCCATTTCCTGGAGTCTGGTCAGTAGGGATGCCATTGTTGCCATAAGGTGAATAATCTCTTGTGAAAGTGCTGTTGCTTCCTCCTTCAAACGGCATGTTCAGCACCATAAGCGACCTGTTGTTGGCATACCAGTTGAAGATGTTCTTGACAGGGTCACCATTTCCGTCAGAGGTAGAGACGTTATAGCAGGTGAGATTCTCAGAACTGTAATTGGTTCCAAAAGTTGAATTGAGGATTGGATTCAGATGTGTAGGGGGGGAGTTTAATGTCAGATTGACCTGGAGGCTGTAATTGAACGCTCCAAATGCTGAATAGTTCCACCAGTTGTACGCAAGGCAGTTCCAGGTGTAGTTGCCTGGAGTCAGATTTAGGGTGAAGTTGCTGCTGTTGAAGGTGCCGCTGACATTCACGCTCTGATTGAGGACAAAAGACGCATTGCTGGAATTGGTGATAAAGAGGGAAAGGTTCCTAAGGCCAGAGGTGTCATTCGCTGTACAGTTGAAGGTGACATTGATGGTATACACCCATCGCTGGGTGTGGGTGACATTGTTGTTGGCAGGAGACACCAACGTCACATTGGGAAGCGGGATACGGTACACTTCAAGGCTGAAGTTGGCGGCGCTGAAATTGGAAAAGTTCCAGAAGTTGTATGCCAGGCAATTCCACGTGTAATTGCCTGGTGTCAGATTCAGGCTGAAGTTGCTTTGGTTGAAGGTGCCGCCTACATCGACTGACTGGTTCAGGGCGAAGGAAGTGTTGCTTGAAGTCGTAATGAACAGGCTGAGATTCTTGAGGTACGTGCCGTCGCTGGCATTGCAGGTGAAATTGACATTCACGAACAGTGCAGGAGCAACGAAATACGTTTTGTTGTTGTTGAGGGGCCTGTCCAGGGTGGCATTGGGGACAGTCATCTTATAGACAGAGAGGGTGAAATTGGCATCGCCCCAGTCAGACTGGTTCCAGGTGTTGTAGGCAAGGCAGTTCCATGTATAATTACCAGGAGTCAGGCTCAGAGTGATATTGGTATCGTTGAATCTCCCTCCGACATTCACAGACCGATTCAGCACAAAAGAGGCATTGCTGGAGTTCGTGATGAACAGACTCAGATTGCTCAAACCTTGTTCATCAGTCACATTGCATTCAAACGTGACATTAGTATAGCTGAGTGATGACAGGAAATAGGTCTTATTATCATTTGCAGGCCTGACAAGGCTGACATTCGGCACCGGGATGCGATACACGCTCATGCTGAAATTGCTGTTGCTCCAGTTAAGGTGTCCCAGCATATTAGAGGCAAGGCAGTTCCATGTGTAGTTGCCTGGCGTGAGATTCAAGGTGAAATTGCTGCTGTTGAAGGTGCCGCCAACATTCACGCTCTGGTTCAGAACGAAAGACGCATTGGAGCTGTTGGTGATGAACAGGCTCAGATTTACAAGTCCGACAGCATCAGTGGCATTGCATCCGAACGTGACATTGATGAACGCGGCAGGAGCCACGAAATAGGTGATATTGTTATGTGCTGGCCTCACCAGGCTGACATTGGGGACAGGATTAATCTCTGAACCGAAAGATAAGGAGGGTATTACAGTATGGATCTTTCTCACACGGACATTATCGATTAAGACATAACTGGCTCCGGTCAAGGTTACTCCGTGGACATGGCTGATAAGATAGTCAGCAGTAACCTTCGTATTGTCTGTGATAGACCTGGTAGTTCCTGGGCT
>CAZTOO010000112.1:0-4208 GCA_964615215.1 uncultured Methanosarcinales archaeon | reverse complement strand
TAGGGATTGCTCGCTACAATCTCTTTCAGCCTCTTTGCTCCTCTGCTTTCCTTCTTTTTGACAGTCTTAGTTTTGCTTTTTTTCATCTCTCTGCATCTCATTGAGCATATCTACAAAATCTATCCTTGTAGGACATCCTTCTATGCATCTCCCGCAGCCGACACACATCTGCACATGGTATTTCTCCTTGAAATACTGCAGCTGGTGGAAAATCCTGTGCTTAAATCTCTTCTCACGCTCCTTCCTGAAGACGAAATCTCCTGCAACGCGCGTGAATTCCTGCAGCTGGCAGGAGCTCCATTGGCGTTTCCTCTCTCCCTTGTTGATATCCGCAGCCTTCACGTCGTCGTGGAACTCGAAGCAGTAGCACGTCGGGCAAAGATTGGTGCATGCCCCGCAGGAGAGGCAGATATCCACTCCCTTTTTCCACCCCGGATGGTGATAGAACCTGCTGATGTCCTTGACCTCGAGCCTGTCAGCTCCAGGAATCTTCTTCTCTTTTTGCGGTATCAGGCTGTTGTGCTTTGAGAAAAACTTTGCATACTTCCGTATCATCAATCTTCCTTTCTCTGTGCCTACCTCGACCAAAAAATGGCCATCCCTGTCATAGAACATCAGGTCATGGAAGTCTATCAATTCAAGGGAATTGCAGAAGCAGTAGGGTGATGGAGCTTCATTGCAGTGATAGCCTATCAGTATGCTGTTCTCCCTCAGAGCTTTGTAGTGCATATCATGGACATCATGCATGAAAACGATGTCCTGGTGATATATGCCGTTGAGGTCGCATCTTCGCACGCCGAAGAACACCCTTCTGGGAGCTTCTGCCTCAGGCACTGTGATGTCGTTGCCGTCAAACTCAAAAATGACTTCCTGCTTCCTGAAGAAATACTCTTTCACAGGGAAATACGAGTTCTTCTCTAGATAGATAGCTTTGGAATCTTTGACAGGCATGAACCTGACTACATCAGTCTTTACAGGAGCAATGACCTCAAAGTCTTTTGCCAGCTCCCTCAGGAAGCTGTCAAACACCCCTTTTTCCAGTACGAATACGTCCATCTTGGAAAAAAAGAGAGCTGAGATTATTTAAAGGTTTCTTAAGGGCAGGGTAAAGGAATTGTTTCTTGTTTTAATATACATACCCCCATAGCCTTTCTGACGAATCCGGAGAGGAGTGTGGGGAATAAAGGCTTTTAAGCTTGGGAACGATAAAAGTCTTGGCGACAGAAGCTTACTCTTAGGATAGTTCGTCACTTGAGAATAAATGAACAAAGCTGGAGCTAGAGGAAATAAATGAGCATTACCGCCTTCCTCATTAAGATGCAGAATCAGATGCCTGAGAGCCTATTCTGCTCCACTGCCATGGTCTTCTTGTTGCCGCAGCCCTTGCAGACAAATTCATCATACTTGAAGTTTCCGCTGAGCATGCTTCCTTTCCTGACCATGGCGCCTTTGCACTTGCTGCATACGAGAGTCTCTGCCATCCGCTTTTCCATGCAGTCACAGGTATAAATAGGTTTTGATTGCATGGTTATGTCTGTAATCCTGATTGTCTTTCTTCTTCCGAAGAGTAGGCCTGGGCTTAAGGGCTTTTAGACTCCAGAACGATATGAGCAGAAGCACTCCCCACACTCCTCTTCGGATAGTCCGTTTGATGGATATGCAGATACTGAGGACGAATCCGAAGAGTCAGCTTTCGTTACAGGGTCATTAAGCCAAGGGAACAGAACGGTAAAGACAGAAGCACCCCAACACTGCCCTTAAGAGAGTGCGTACGAAGAGAGGTAGAATCAGAAAGAGATACCATAAGTAAAGTTTATAAACACAGGAAACTCCCAAAATACCATCAAACAAAAGAAGGTGCTGGTGATGAGAAAAACTCTTGCGAAGTTCATTCTGTTAAGTCTGATAATGCTGCTGTCTGCAGGTATGGCCAATGCCAAGATAGTGATAACTCCTGCCTATGAAGAGGTCTATAAGATAGGCGACATCATACCCCTGACAGGATATTATGAAGGAGAGAGCACTGGCCTGGGGAATCTGAGAATCGACCTGAGATGCGATGCCTCTCCCACCCCATTCACCCTCTACTGGAAAAGCATAGACTCAAAGAAAGGCCAGCAGCTCCAGTTCTCTGAACTTGGCATAGGCCCCTTCAAGACCATCAAACCCTATGAAGGCAACTGCTACCTGGAAGCCACCACCTCTTTCGGAGACAATGCCAAGAGCAGCACCTTCGCCATTTCCTCAGCCCTGACAGGCACCTTCACCCTGGACAAGCAGCAGATAAAACTGGGCGAGACGCTCTATCTGGCAGGAGACATCAAAGACGCCAACAGCAATCCAGTCACCACAAAAGCATTGTTCTTCATGAGAGGAGAATCCCTAAACATGCTGATCGGTGAGCAGACGATAGAGAATGGGAAGCTGGAAATGCACTATACTCCCCTACAGATGGAGAGCGGCACCTACCGCATCATAGCGGTGTTTGAAGACATGCCTGCACAGAATGAGCTTGACACAGGCCTTGATGTGGAGATCATTGCATTGATAGATGCAGACATCGTGCTGAACAAAGAAAGCTACAAGCCTGGAGACACCTTCACTGTCAACGTCATGCCGAAGGACAATCCTGAGGCAAAAGCAAGGTTCCTGTTCTTCAATGAGGAGGAGACCAAAGAGCAGAAAGACGGCATGATAGCCTATACAGCAAAAGTGCCTATGGACGCAAGAGTGGGAAAGAACGCCATGAACGTCATACTCTATGACAGATACGGCAACATGGCCTATTTCACCAGGCCTTTCAACGTGGAGCAGACAGCCACGAGGATAGACCTTGAGCACACCTTCTCACCAGAGGATTTCGCATTGCGGCTCAAGGCGACAGCCTATGACCAGACTGGCAAGAAGATTGTGACTGAGCTCTCCTTGAAGATAGTGGACAGCGAGAGGAACAAGGTGCTGGAGACGACTATCCTTCCTGATATCGAGAAGACAGTGAATGTGCCCCTTGACCTCAGGGCAGGCCAGTACAGCGTCGTGGTCTACAGGGACAGCGCCTCCACTGAAAGGACATTCACGATAGAGAAGAATGAGAAAGTGCTGTTCTCTTCTGGAGAAGACACCATCCTGGCAGACAACCTCGGCAATGCACCTTATAGCAGCCCCATAACAGTGACTGCGACAGACCTCAAAGGGAAAGCAACGACCTTCACCCATCAGCTGGATGTGGAGCCTGACAGCCAGGCCATAATCCCTCTCAGCGACTATCTCAAGGAAGGTGTGTATGAGGCAGAGATTGCCTATACAGAGAACGGAGAGATAAAGACAGAGCTGTTGAGTGAGGTTTCTGTGATGAACGGAAAATCAGCTTTGTCCAGCATCACCGGCAATGCTATCCTAGACACCAAGCCGCTGAAGGTGCTGTTCTATGTGGTGCTGTTCGTCATCATCATGGCAGTGATTGCCATCGCAGTCTATCATTACTTTGACGGGAAGAAAGGAAGCAAAGAGCAGAAAGTGGTGATGAAAGCACACAACCCTCCTGCTGAAGAGGACACAGTAGACCTGAGCAAGTACCACATCGTGCCTGTGAAGAGGGATGGCAGCGAAGATCCCAACATGAAGCTGCCATAATGAGCTCTTTTTTTCTTTAGTGCATCTTTCATAGAAAGGTTTATATACTGTTAGTGTATAATCATCCACCAATGGTGTATAATCATGCTGACAGACAATGAAAGGAAAGTCTTACAATTCATCATGGGCTCGTATCAGACAGAGCATTCTATAAATGATATCGCCAAGGAATGTGACCTCGCCCCTAACGGCGCTTTCAAGATATTGAGAAAACTTGAGGATGAAGGCATCCTGAAGCCGAAGAGGATAGCCAATATCAAGTCCTATTCCATAAATTTCGAGAATAATTCCACCCAGGCAGTCTTAGAGATAGCATTGATGCCTGCCTTACAGGGGAGAGTGAAATACCGCAATGATGACCTTAAAGAGTTAAAAGACGTAACAGATGCATGCATAGTATTTGGCTCTTACATCACATCCAAGAAAGATCCTGATGATATGGATGTCCTGTTTCTGGTGGAGAAAAGCCAGTATAACACATATGTAAAGAGATTGAACAGTCTGAAGGAGTTGCTTCCTGTCAGGATACATGATGTAGTCCAGACCATGGATGACTTGAAAAGCAACATCCTGAA
>CAZTOO010000111.1:1331-4237 GCA_964615215.1 uncultured Methanosarcinales archaeon | reverse complement strand
GGACACGACAGAATGCCCGAGAGACATACGGGTGCTGGAGAAAGCAATCTCTATCGAAGTGAAGAGACTGGCTGAATAAAAATTACCATCTCTGTCAACGTCTTGTAACCTTGCCCTCTACCAACCGTAGAACCTTACCAGCTTGTCCACAATCTTCGGCTTTCTTAACTTCTCCACATTCTTCTCGACAAGCTCAAGATAGCCGTACTGCCTTGGCATGAGTGTATGAAGGTTTCTGAACTGCTGCGAAAGGTTCCTCTGGACATCAGCATAGAACGGGGCATTTGTCCGCAGGAAATCCTTTGCTGTCCTATACTCCTGCCTGTTGCTGTCCTCCTGGAAAAGGTAGATAAGTTTTTTTGGATAGTCGTATGCTGACATCTGGCCCAGCAGGTCTGCCGGATACAGCGTCAAGGCTATAGTCCTCTCAGGCTCCGAAAAGTCCTGCACTGCAGACACCTGGGGGTGCATTCCTGTAACCAGTATTGCCCTGGAAACAAAATAGGCAGCCTCTCTGGCATCATAACGGCTGCCCAGCTCCGGAATCCCGAACAGGATGCTCTCCAGATTCTTCCCTATATACCTTGAGCCCTCAAGCTCATGGTTCGGTGTGTTTCCCTTCACCGCTATGTCATGGAAAAGCGCCTGCAGGAATGCTGTGAAGAAATGCTTAGGCTGCAGCCGGAACTGCCTCACATAGCCCAATTCTTCAGGCAGCTCCTCCGGATGTGCAAGCCCCTCATACAGCCTTGTCTGGGCTATCACTGCCTGTGCAGTATGCTCCCAGTTATGGTAAGGTGTGCCAACCCTCTTTTGTGCATGATGAAAAGTGTCGTAGGCATACTTCAGGAGAGAGCCTATGCTTGCGGCAAATATCTGCGCCTCTTCTGTGGCGTTTCCATGGACTGTGGAAAAAAGCCGTATCACTTCATGCCGTACATTCTCCAGAGACTCTGTATCGATAGGCTGTTTTTTGCCGTTCCGGTAGGTGAAGAAGACCTTACCATAATACTCATCCACAGCATCCATGCTTCCCCTGTCAAGGATGCTCTTAAGCAATAAGTCGATATGCATCGGCAAAAAGATAGATGGACGCTTTATAAAATTTTTGGATAATCATAACCTTAAAATACTAGCTGCCCAACAGAGCGCTCAGAGAAATATCAGAGGTGTCTTTCATGGCGTTCAGGATTCCGGAATCGACTGACGAATGTCTTTACTTTACTAACAGGACGTTGGAAGGCGGAGGCAAAGCCATGGCCTGGACCTACAAGAAGCTCTGCCCCAGATGCAGGAAGGCAAAGATGGGAAAGCCTGTGGAGAAAGGCAAGGTCAAGATCAGGGCAAAGGAATATACCTGCCCTGCATGCGGCTTTACAGAGGAGAAGGTGGCGCATGAGAACAGCCTGATGCTGGAATGTGTGTATACCTGTCCGAGCTGCAAGAAGAAAGGGGAGAGTTCCGCTCCGTATATACGAAAGAAAGTGGACGGCATACCTTCTTATGTGGTGGAATGCCAGCACTGCAAGGCCAAGATAGCGCTGACGAAGAAGATGAAGTCCAGGGGAGAGCCTGACGACGACGAATGAATGCTACACTCTTTTAGTTCTCGAAAAGCACAGGAGCTAAAAATTTATAAATGATGAGACCGGCGTATCTACACACCATGCCATCAGAAGAGTTTCTGTTCAGGGCAAGAGCATATAACGAGATTCCTCTCTTCAGGAGCGTCACGGCAGAAGAATGGTACAATCCCGTCTGGCAGAGCAGGAATGCGATAAGGGACGTGGATGCACTTTCCCAGGTCATTGTGCTGAATGCCTATCAGAAGGAAAAGATTGCTGAGACATTGGCAGTCATGCGCTCTGAAGGCAAAGAGCCGATGAGAATAACACCGTACTATGCATCATTGATGGCTGAGAATCCCTTTGAGCCGAGCTATGCAGAGAGGCATTCGCTTGAAGGCAGGCTCGACCCTATCTTCTGGCAGTCTGTGCCGACACCTGCCCACCTCATGTTTCCGAGAGCAGGCAAAGAGGAGGCGATGGCAGAGAGCGAAAGGAGCTATGGCGCTGCCTATCAGCGGTATCCTAACCGAGTGGCCTTATTTGTAGGGGAGAATACAAACTGCGCAAGTTTCTGTACACACTGCCAGAGGACAAAAAGCCTTGAGGCAAAGATGCATATAACCAAGGAGGATATGGACAAAGGGCTGTTTTACATAAACTGGAACCCCAACATTGACGAGGTGCTGGTTACAGGAGGTGATGCGCTGAGGATAAGCAAACAGAGACTTGCCTATGTCTTATCAGGATTAAGCGCGATACCTCATCTGCGCAGCATCAGGATCGCCACAAGAGTCCCTGTCACGCTGCCTATGGGAGTGACTGATGAGATGTTAGAGGTAATTGACAACCATTCAAATATCCGCAATGACGGCCCTAGGAAAAATGTCTATTTCATGACACACATCAATCATTATCATGAGATCACCCCAGAGCTTGCCGACGCCATCGCAAGGATCAAATCGCACGGTTACAGCGTAAGAAACCAGACTGTCTTCCTGAACCATGTCAATGAGAACTACAGCACACTTGCGCATACGTTCAGAAGGATGAACTGGATCGGTGTAGAGCCTTACTATCTGCTCCAATGCCACAAGGAAAAGGGGCTGGCGCATTTCATCATGCCTGTCCAGGGAGGGAAAATCCGCATCAAACATTTACAGGGCTGGATCTCCGGCATTGCGAAGCCTGTGTATGCCATGAATGCTGAAGGAGGTGCAGGAAAGCTGCTCCTGATGCCTACAGGACATGATACGCGCCATACCGGCTCTGACATCGAGGACCAGATCTATAAATCATACGCCACCATCCACACCTGGGACGGCAGTACCATAGAGCACT
>CAZTOO010000111.1:0-1321 GCA_964615215.1 uncultured Methanosarcinales archaeon | reverse complement strand
GTTGGGAAGGGCCACATGGGATGAGTACAACCAGGCCATAGCCATCATGGATGCGTTCATCGGGAAGAAGGGAATGTTTAAACCTTCTATCATCATCGAAGATGAGGAGGGATCATACATTGAGACAACCAACAGGGCTTTTCCGGAACTGACAAATGAGAAAAAAGCAGAGCTTCTCGGATACACTGTCCAGGATGACGGGATGCCGCTGACAAATCCTGCCACAATAAGAGAAGAACTGGACAAAGAATTTTATGATTCTCAGCCTGAGAAAAAGGGATAGTCACGTCAGTGCTGCCAGCCTGAATGTGATGTGATAACGCAAGGTTTTTAAGGCAAGGGTGTTTCTACGACGACTATGGCAAGAAAAGCTAAAGCAGCTGGAAAAGCAACGCACACCAAGGAGAAGATAGTAGTCACTTCAGCGCTTCCCTATGCCAACGGCTCTATCCACTTAGGACACCTTGTAGAATATATCCAGACCGACATTTTCGTAAGGTTCCTGAAACTGGCAGGGAAGGATGCCATCTACTGCTGCGCTGATGACACCCACGGCACCCCAATCCAGGTGAATGCAAAAAAGTTAGGCATAACTCCTGAAGAATTAATCGCAAAATTCTACAAAGAGCATACAGCAGACTTCAATGATTTCCTCATCCATTTCGATTCCTACTATACGACAAATTCGCCTGAGAACAAAGAGCTTGCGGATTTATTCTTCACGAAGATGAAGGAGAAGGGATACATCTATCAGAAAGAGATAGAGCAGATGTATGATCCTGAGGCAAAGCAGTTTCTTCCTGACAGGTTCGTGAAAGGGACGTGCCCGAAATGCGGCGCAGAGGACCAATACGGAGATGTCTGCGAGAAATGCAACAGTACATACGACGCCACTGAATTGGTGAATCCCAAATCCTCAATCACCGGCAAAACACCTATACTGAAGAAAAGCACTCATTATTTCTTCAAACTGACTGCGTTCTCAGACAAACTGGAGAAATGGCTGAACAGCAACAAGAAACTGCAGCCTGAGATCAGGAATTCTGTGCTCAATTGGGTCAAGACGGGATTGAAGGACTGGTGCATAAGCAGAGATGCCCCCTACTTCGGCTTCACCATCAAAGGAGAGACTGACAAATACTATTATGTGTGGCTGGATGCGCCGATAGGGTATATCTCGTCGACAAAGCATTACTGCACGCAACATCACAAGAACTATGAAGACTACTGGAAGAGTGAAGAGGGGAGAGTCATCCACATCATCGGCAAGGACATCGTGTATTTCCACTACCTGTTCTGGCCTGCGATGCTCATGGCTGCG
>CAZTOO010000110.1:0-4243 GCA_964615215.1 uncultured Methanosarcinales archaeon | reverse complement strand
AATAACTCTGCATGGAACGATACCAACAACACTCTTGTGGTGCTGACCAATACTCCCCCTACGCATACTGCACCTCTCCTGAATTCCACTTTTGGCACCAACCATACTTTTGAGAACCTTACCTGCTATAACCAGTCAACGTATGACCCAGATAACCAGACCATCAACCATACCTATTCATGGTATCTCAACAACAAATTCTATCCTGCTGTCCCGCGTACCATCAATTATACCAATGTGCTGCTCCAGATGCCCTTTGAGAACTACACCCAGACCTCTGATATCAACAGGGACTATTCACCCTATGGCAATAATGCAACTGCCTATGGAGCCACATGGCAGCCCAGCGGGGGCCATAGGGGCTATGGAGGCTATTCTTTCGACGGAAGCGACTATCTTAACCTGACTGCATCCAGTTTCTATCTCCCTACTGCCAATAAGCCTATCACTCTTGCGGTATGGTTCAATGCTTCAAGCATTGGTGCAGGGGCCTATGCCAATAGGATAATCACTCTTCATCAGGGCAATCCCGGATCTTCAATAGCTTTAACATTAGGAGGCAGCGACAATATCCAGTTCTACAATCCGAATGTAGGCACAATAGACTGGGATACTGCTATCACCACAGGAGTGTGGTACCATGCAGTCCTTACCTATGACGGTTCCTGCTATCAGAGATATCTGAACGGGGTTCCTGAAGGTGCCTGTGTTGCGAGTGCACAAGGCATAGGAAGCGCTTACCTGGCGAAAATAGGTTCATACGACACTACACAATACATGTTCAGCGGTATCATTGACGATGTCCAGATATTCAACCGCACCTTGACTGCAGGAGAGGTCCTTGCGCTTTATCAGGGAGATAATTTCGTGAGAAGTGATGAAACATCACTCTGGGATGTCTGGCAGTGCGATATGACACCTTATGATGGCCTTGACAATGGCACTACTCTGCCTTCAAACAATCTTACTATCGTTCCTGTTGTTCCTACCGTGAGTCTCGATGCGCCAGAGCCAGACCACTCCATCCCTTTTACTGTACTTGTCAATGTCTCCTTCAACTGCTCAGCCACTGATGAAATCGGACTATTCAATCTCAGCCTGTTTATTACGAATGCGCTGAATAGTTCCTTTGCGCTTAACCAATCCGCAGCAGTGG
Source organism: uncultured Methanosarcinales archaeon (assembly GCA_964615215.1). Taxonomy (GTDB): domain Archaea; phylum Nanobdellota; class Nanobdellia; order Woesearchaeales; family CAZTOO01; genus CAZTOO01. The sequence continues at coordinate 3,087 of CAZTOO010000110.1, read as the reverse complement.
GCGGGATATCAAATAAGACAAACTGGACTCTTGAGTTAATGAATGGAACCTATACCTGGAACTGTCTTGCATACAATACTTATGATAATTATGACTGGGGAGATGCCAATAGAAGTATTACCATCACTAATGCTTCTGTTGCCACTTATGTGAATGTCACTGCCTTCAAATATTTCACATTGAACGAATCGAACATCACTGTCTTCCTTAATGTATCAAATTTTGGTCCTAGCAATGTCTCTAATCTCTCTCTGTTTGACTATGTGCCTTCAGGCTTCAATGCCACTGCGTTCACTACCAATCCTATAGAAACAAACTTCTCAGTTTCCGGAATGTATACTGGAGGATACAGCCTGCGATGGCTCATCGATAACCTGACTGCGAACCATAGCTACTACATCAACTACACGCTGAACATCACAGGAACATTTGCTGATGCTCGACAGGTGGCGATGGTCGGTGTGGATCCTGTTGTCGGCCTGGCAGTGGCTGATGCAGAAGCTAAACCAGAGGCAACTGATTATGCTACGCTGGCAGTGCTTCTTGCGTTTATGCTGGCTTTGCTCTTCACCCTGCTCTATAAGCATTATAAGAAGCTCAATAAGCGCGGCAGCCTGCGACAGAAGGACTTTGTGGTGCTTATCTCTTTCATGATTGGCTTCCTTGCAGTAGGACTGTTCTTCGGCTATAATTTCGGTGTGCTGCATGCACAGGATGCGTCATCTCTTGCCTCAGACAAATCTGTGTATGATATCCTCGAGAATGTTACGCTTACTGTTTCTGATCTCCCACAGGAGGATGCTGCAGTAAGGATCACTGACCCGCAAGGAAATTCTGATGTGCTTCTCATCGCTTATGAAGAGAACAAACGCGTCTATCATGTTGTCTATTCGCCGAAGTCTCCTGTGCTTGTAGGGAAATATACTGCGGAACTCTTGTTAGGAGAGGATGTTTCTGCGCAATCCTCTTTTGTGATTGCTGTCACCAACGTCAGTGTTCACCAACCCACACTACTGAATTCCTCATGGATGCCTGCTTCTTTCATAAATCCAGGTGAGGAACTTCCATCTCTGTCCGGTGCTATTCTCTTCCTTGGGTTACTGATTCTGCTGGTGTTTTCTGTCTCATTGAGGAACCTCTCCCCAGTAGGAAAAGCAGCAGCAGTCAGAAGGATGACCTGGCTTGTGGTTGTCAGCCTTTTCCTGTTTGCCTTCATCCTCATCAGCCTGTTCTTCTCAGGCCTCTTCACCAAGCTCTCTGCTCAAGAAGCTGAACCTTCCATGCCTCTCTTTACCAATAAGATGGTGTATCATGCTTCAGAGCCTGTCTTGATTACAGTGACTTCGAATCTCACCGAAGGAGAAGGTCTCCTGAAGCTCTACTCTCCTCTGAATCTTCTCGACTGGTTCAGCATGGTGGATTTCAGCCAGAACTTGAGCAATTATACGTTTGTGTATCAGCAGGAGAGCCAGATACTGCTGGGCAACTACAGCGTGCAACTCCTGATTGACAACGTGATGGTGGACAATGTGACGTTCGAGAGGGTGTTCGACGAGAGCTTGGTTGAGAAGCCTATGCTGAACATGAGTGTATCCCTCACAACTGATAAGGAAGCATATACTGTAAGCGAACCTGTCCTTGTATCTGGTGCAGTGACTTCTGAGCACAATGCCACACTTGACCTTTCCCTGACACAGCCGGATGGCTCTTCCTTAGTCTTAGAACAGCTCAATGTGAGTGAAGGCCTCAATGAATTCAACTACACCTATCTGAGAGAGAGCCAGATCCTCTTGGGGACGTATGTCCTTGAGGTGATTTCAGACAGCGTTGCAGTAAATTCAACATCCTTCACCATTATGTCTGTATCCTCAGAGCTTGTCCCGGTCTCTTCTCTCGTGAAGAATCATGACAATACCGGCATGGAGCTCTCACTCTTCGGCAAAGAGTCTTCAGGCATCGGGCCGCTCATTCAGTTAGAGACTCTCTCTCCAGGCCAGTATGACCTCTACATGACTCTGAACAAGTCCATCATCCACAGCATCACTGTCAAGGATGCCCAAGTGCTGCAGAATTCAAGCACCTTGTTTGAAATCGATGAAGGTCTCAATGTCTCTGACTATCCTGAACAGAAGTTTGAGAGGATGTATGCCATCAATCCTCTGATAAATTACACTTCAGCGGATATCACTATCACTGCTGTCTCCAATGCCTTGTTCAAATGCAAAGAATGGGATTTCGCAGAGAGGACATGCGAAGGCGAATGGGTAAAGATCAAAGACCTGGTGCCCGGCCAGAACTATACCATAACACTCACGCCGGATGATCCAGGCTTTGGCGAGATTCCCTGGTGGAATTCATCATGGGGATACAGGATGGGCGTCAATCTTTCAGTCACTTCAGGTGCCACACCCCGTGATTATCAGGTCAAGATAGTCCTCAATTCATCAGTTGTCGGTGCAGACTGGAACTGGACAAATGAGTGTGTCACCGGCAATGATTCAAGAATCCGCTTCATCAATCAGTCCGGTGATGGGGTCCTCAACTACTGGATTGAGAATTGCTCTGTTTCAGGCCAGAATATGTCACTGTGGGTAAAGGTTGACCAGAATATCACCTCGTCCGGCTATATCATCGATATCTACTATGGGAATCCTTCAGCTTCACTCTTCAGCAATGGGAATGCGACTTTCGACTTCTTTGATGATTTCACTGGCTCAAGCCTTGATGCCTCTAAATGGGACCAAGGCAATTCTGGAACAGGGAGCCTCTCCGTCAGCGGTGGTCTCGTCACTATCGCTTCTACAGGGGATTGGTGGGGTACTGCAGACTCTTCCCGCTATATCGTATCCAAAAACAGCTTCAATTATGATTATATCGCCGAGGCATTCGTAGCATATTTCGGTTCAGACAGCTATACGCGACACTTTGGTTTGCGCTCAGGCTCAGCGACCAATGAGAAGATCTTTGTCTTCTTAGGTGACAGCAATAACGACCATCTCACTCATGTATGGAGAGATAGTGTCGGTGGGGGTGCCAATTGGTATGGTGAGGATAGCGGTCTGGCTCTCTCTGACAGGAACGACATCT
>CAZTOO010000109.1:0-4327 GCA_964615215.1 uncultured Methanosarcinales archaeon | reverse complement strand
AGGGAAGTAGTCTTGAAGGAGGGAAAACCGGAAATCGATATCGCCCAGACAAGTTACATTCTTCCGTATGGCGAGACCATCTCCGGAGACGGTTTCAAAACAGAATTCGGTGAAGATGGAAAACTCATGGTGTCATTTACAGATAAAGATCAAGACACATTCACTCTGGATACAAAAACTGGCGATTTCACAGGAAAAGAAGGCGACAAGACAATTTACCTTGCTTATAAAGACGGAAACGCAGTCAGATCTTATATTCGCCCAGAATCAATAAGGGTAGGGGGCCAGTCGGTTGTCAGATTCAATGTTGATGTAGATGGTAAACTAAAAGACGGCATCCTGATTGGAAAGCAGGATACGCTTATGATGGATAAGCTTGATTGGCAGTTCTCAGGCCCGAACGGAGGCATTATCTATACTAGAGATGGGAAAACCTATATGTTGGGTGGAGAGGGCATCAGTACTCCGGGAAGTTTTGGTAAAGAAATTTCCTCCAACGTCTTCTTCGCAAATGGAGCGATGTATGATCCAAAAACAAGCGAGCGCTGCATCGACCCAGAGAACTGCATCAAAGTGAGCAGCATCGCATTCACCCGCCATTCCCTCCAGGAATGGCAGTCCAAATTAAGAGGCTATCCCGGGCTGAACGCCTTCATCTCAGAGGCAGACCCTGTGATAGAGGATGAGAACATGCTTGCAGTGCTGGGAGGCATACCCGGCTGGTCAGGACTGATCTGCAGGGCAGCAGGCATCTTCGGCATAGAGACAGACAATGCAGCTTCAGGAGCAGCATTCTCCAGCTATCCTGGAGGAAGCTATGCGCATATCGAATCTACAAAGTTCGGCACCTACAATTTCAGCAGTGAAGGAGAGGAGACCTTCTATGCAGTCTACAAGCTGACGTATGACTTCCATCCTGTTGGCAGCTGCAAAGGCAAGTTCAACATCTACTTCTTAAGCGGTTCATCAAAAGTGGCGCTGTTCAGCGCAGTAATAGACAGCGACGGCAATGAGACAGGCAGATATCTGCGTACCATGCAGCCCGTCATCTTCGACAGCAGGAAGGACTACGACAAGGTCTGCATGACATTTGAGGATCTCTCACCAGAATGCCTTGACAGCAGGGATATCTGCAACATCGTCCAGAAAGGCAATTCCATCATCCCTACTGACATCAGGACAGAAGAGGAGCAGCAGCAGGCAGGCACAGACCCAAGCGGCATCACCCTCAATTTCGCAAATCTCGAGTAGTGCCGTTTATTCTCTCACTCTCCCAGGCGTAATGACCTGCTCCCGGGCCTACTCATCAGATAGTTCGTACTATGGATATGCCTTTGTTGAAGACGATGAATAAGAAGAATACTATGGGAGGAACTAAGTTACTAAGAACGCAATCTTTTGTTCTCCTCTATGATCTCCTTCACTCTTGCCATCACATCATCTTCAAGTGTCAGCACCTGCCAGCCTTTTGTGGCAGCATAATCACGAAGCTCATGATTAGGATTAAGGGCTATAGGCATCCCCACAAACCTAAGCAGAGGAACATCATTCAGCGTGTCGCCGAACGCCATGCTCCTGTTGAAATCCATATTGTTGTTGTAGAGGAAGTTCATCATGATGCTCTCTTTCGCATATTCCCTTCCGAGATGTGTTTCAAACTGTGGCGCCATCTTTCCGTCAACTACCTCGATCTTTGTGGTATAGAGTAAGTCTATACCGAACAGATGTTTCATATGGCTTTTCAGGATGTCTTCTGTCGATGCTGAGATGCCGACAATGAAATAGCCTTTGCTCTTCAGGAATGCCAGAAGCGCCTTGCTGTAGGGATGGATGCCTTCGATATTATCGGTAAATTCTTTTGCAGCAGCCTGCAGCTCCTCTGCTTTCCTCCCGACCATGCCTTCCATATAATGGTCTATACCGTTCAGGGAGAAGTTTGAATAGGGGATTGTCCCGGCTTTATAGTCGTTATAGAGCTTCCTGATGGCTGCCATGGTCTCTTCAGGAAACATCTTTTTCCTGGTCAGGAATTCAGCGAAATCCAGTATGGGAGGCCTGGAGAGCAAAGGCCCGTCTAAATCAAAAAAAGCCACTTTCTTGACACTGAACTGAGCGAAAGTCTGCTTCCTCAACTGCCTGGCTATCTCGGGATTATGGAACACAACGACCTTGACATCCCTCTTCCTGTTGTAGAATCCTTCCTGGAACTCATGCACATTGATCTCAGCAGGAGTCTCTTTCTCACTGAAGATCTTATCCATGTATTCGATGGCTTCTTTGGGGAAATAGGTCTGCACCACGATGTCTCCAAACACCCTGGTATCACAGGTCTGCGCCACATCCACACCCATCCTTACTTTTATCAGAGGATTCTTCTGGAGCATGTTTGCAGTCCAGGAATCCAGTTTCATGCTGTTTCTCATCAGGACATACCATGGCGTCACACTCTCGCTGGTGGCATCCATGAGTTTCTGTGTCTCAGAGGGATAGGCAATAGGGAAATTCTAGTGATAGAGGTGCGCACAATATGCTGGCTTTGGATTTGGCTTGGTGAAATAGTCCTGCTGAAGACTGGTCATATAGTCCATAGAATCTTTCAGCGAAGCGAATTTGAGGGTCTGCATCCCCTCCTTTTTCTCAGCCTCTTTCACCCCGAACAATGGCTTCTTCTTGTGATAGACAGAGTGCAGCTCATCCACGAATTTGGTGACATTCTCTATCCATGCCTCATTGATGCTGTACCCTTTCCCTTCCATCTTCAGGACTTTCTGCTCTAACAGCAATTTGACAGCCTTATGGACAGCTTGGTAAGTCACCATATACTGGTATTCAGCTTTTAAAGCCCTATGCAGCTTCCTGGAAGTAAGGGGGTGATCCCTTATAAGGATGGAGATAATAATGTCCTTTGTCTTGGATTCAGTGCTCTTCTTGCCAGGCATATCTATTTCAGGCAATGTTATGTTTAATGTCATCAGGACAAGGTGGTAATTCATCCTTACTTTTAAACCTTTTGGTTTACTTTTCCATCAACCGAGTGTTTATGTAACTAGCCGCCATATAACTCCTAATAAGGTAGGTGAAACTAGGTGCTTGAAGAAGTAAAAAACTGGTATAACAGCGTATTTTCAAGGACAAATAAAGAGGAGAATTATAACGAGCAGTTTAATGCCTTTAAGCAGTAATCAACTATGACGTTTATTTGCTCTCCTTCTTCAGTAGTAAAAAATAAACTGAAAAGAAGAATATTTCCATCACTTCTTCAGTGCTGCTCTCAGCACATCAGCTTTATCAGTCTTCTCCCAGGTGAAGTCTGGATCCTCACGGCCGAAATGACCATAGGCAGCAGTCTTCTGATAGATAGGCCTCCTTAACTTCAGCTGTTCGATGATTTCCTTAGGCTTGATAGGGAAATGCTTCCTGACCAGCTCTACAATCTTCTCCTCAGGCACTTTTCCTGTCCCAAATGTTTCCACAAAAATGCCTGTTGGCTCAGCAACACCTATGGCATAGGAAAGCTGTACTTCACATCTCTCGGCAAGTCCTGCTGCAACGATGTTCTTTGCTATATACCTGCATGCATAGGCAGCGCTCCTGTCAACTTTGGAAGGATCCTTGCCAGAGAATGCTCCTCCGCCATGCCTTCCCATGCCTCCGTAAGTATCTACAATGATCTTACGGCCAGTCACGCCTGAATCTCCTTCAGGGCCTCCAATCACGAACTTGCCTGTGGCATTGATATGGATCTTTGTCTTTGCATCCATAAGGTTTCCGCACACCGGCTTTATGACTTTCTCCAGGACATCTTTCCTCAGCTGTGCTTCAGAAAGGCTTTCCAGATGCTGCTGTGCAATCACCACAGCCTCTACTCTCTTAGGTTTTCCATCGGCATATTCTACAGTGACTTGACTCTTTCCGTCAGGCCCCAGCCCTTTCACCACACTTTTCTTCCTCACTTCAGCCAGCTTCATGGTAAGCCTATGGGCAAGCATGATGGGCAATGGCATAAGCTCCTTTGTCTCGTTGCAGGCAAATCCGAACATCATGCCCTGGTCTCCAGCGCCTTGTTCAGCAGTTGCTTTTCCTTCTGCCTTCTTCTCATCAACGCCTTGGGCGATGTCAGGGCTCTGCGCATGGATAGCCACCCACACGCCTGCATCGTCACAATCAATCCCGAATCCTGGATCGGTATAACCTATTTTTTTCAAAGTGTCTCTTGCAATCTTCTGCACATCAGCATAGCCTTTGGTAGTGACTTCTCCGGCAACATGCAAGGTTCCTGTAGTAGTCAGACATTCCACAGCAACCCTTGAATGTGGATCCTGTCTGA
>CAZTOO010000108.1:0-4349 GCA_964615215.1 uncultured Methanosarcinales archaeon | reverse complement strand
TCTTTCTGCACTATCACGGCATCACTGAGGAAGAGTTCATGGACATCGCATTGAGCCATGTCGTGGCTCCTCACACATGCGACCCGGCAATGATACCGAAAGGGGAGCCGTTACCTGATCAGGATGAATGGGACAGGACAAAATGATCGTCGTCATCGACTATGGCATGGGAAACCTGAAGTCTGTGGCTAATGCACTCACTCTGCTCGGCCAGGATGTCTGCATCTCCAGCAAAAGAGAGGATATCAGGAACGCAGAGAGGATCATATTGCCTGGTGTAGGCACATTCTCCGAAGGGATGGCAAATCTCAGGAAGCTCGGACTTATAGAGACACTCCATGAAGAAGTGATAGGGAAAAAGAAGCAGTTCCTCGGCATATGTCTGGGTATGCATCTTCTTGCGACTACAGGCTATGAAGGCGGTGTCACTCCAGGGCTGAACTTCATCTCCGGAGATGTCAAACGGTTCGAGGTGGAACAGAAAGAACTGAAAGTGCCGCACATGGGATGGGACGATATCATGATAAAGAAAGATGCATCCCTCTTCAAGGACGTGCGGAAGGATAATACCTTCTATTTCGTGCATTCATATTGTTTCATCCCCCGGCAGCAGGAGGCAGTGATAGCGACCTGTGATTATGGAAATGAGTTCACTGCAGCTCTCCGCAAAGACAATATCCTAGCCACACAATTCCATCCTGAGAAAAGCCAGCAGAACGGGCTGGCATTCCTGACGAATTTCCTTACCTTGGGCGGTGCCTGATGCTGAAGAAAAGGCTCATACCTGTGCTGCTTCTCAAGAACGGCCGCATGGTGAAGACCATACAGTTCGACAGGCTAAGGGATGTGGGCAATCCAGTGACGGCGGCTAAAATCTATGATGCCCAGACTGCTGACGAGCTTGCGTTCCTTGATATCCTGGCTTCTGTCGAAGAGCGCAATATCCTGTTCGATATATTGGACAGGGTGACTGAGCAGTGCTTCATGCCTCTCACCGTGGGGGGCGGGATCAAGACGTTGGATGACATCAGAAAGACCCTGAAAGCAGGGGCCGACAAGGTCTCCATCAACACCAAGGCCGTAGAGAACCCCGCATTCATCAATGAAGCAGCACGTGTCTTCGGAAGCGCGAATATCGTCGTCTCTATAGATTACAGGAAAGTGAACGGGCAGAATAAGGTGTTCATCCATAGCGGCAAGAAAGAAACAGCTTATGATCCGGTGGCGTGGGCCAAAGAGATGGAGAAGCGGGGAGCAGGGGAAATTATCATCAACTGCATAGACAGGGATGGGATGATGAACGGCTATGATATCGAAACCATCAGCAAAGTGACGTCCTCGGTGAATGTGCCTATCATCGCCGCAGGAGGCGCAGGCACGCTCCAGCATTTTGTGGACGGTATAACCAAAGGAGGAGCGTCCGCTGTCGCCGCAGGTAGCATCTTCCATTTCACAGACCAGAGCCCGATCAAGGCAAGGGCATTCATGAAAGAGGCAGGATTGAATGTGAGGTCAGTATAGTAGACAGGGGGATTACTGTGATTATCAAAGGAAACATCACCGGAGAGAGGATATATTTCCGCTCATTGACCGCTTCTGATGCCACTCACACCTACAAAGAATGGCTTAATCACCCAAAGGTGAATCAATATCTCGAGACACGAAACGCAACCCTTGAGAGCCTGAAGGCCTATATCAGCGAGAAAAACAAGCGGCAGGACTGCCTCTTCCTAGGGGTTTTTGATAAGAGTAACGATGCCCATATAGGAAACCTCAAATTAGAGCCGATAGATAAGAAAGAAAAAAAGGCGACATTTAGTATCCTCATAGGTGATATGGTTTATTGGGGGAAGGGTATAGGCACAGAAGCAACCGACCTTATCGTCGACTATGCATTCAATAAGCTTGGTATGGATGTGGTTGACCTCGGGGTGATTTCCGAGAATAAGCCAGCGATACGTGTCTATGAGAAAGTAGGCTTCAGGGTGAGAACGATAGAAAAGAACAAGATGAAGCATGGCAACAGGTATTATGACAAGGTGGTTATGGAAATTACAAAGAACCGCTTTCAGCTGCAGCGACATGGGAAAAAGAAGGACAAAGACAATGAGATACGGTTCCTTGTCGTAGGCTGCGGCTCTATAGGGAAGAGGCATATAAAGAATCTTACCGCCCTTGGCTATCATATCACTGTCTATGATATCGATCAAGATGCGCTTGATTCTGTCGTGAGGGAATATGGCGTATCTCCGTCTGCCAATCTCAAAACTGCACTTCAACATACTGATGCTCTCATCATATGCACACCGCCCCATCTCCACGTTTCATTCGCCCTCGCTGCCCTCAGGCAGAGGAATCATGTGTTTATAGAGAAGCCGCTGTCACATTCTCTCAAAGGCACCGACGCCCTTGCCAGAATAGTCGAAAAAAAAGCATGTGTTTTTCATGTCGGATTCAATCTCAGGCATCATCCTGTACTAAAGAGGGCAAGGGGCCTGCTTGACAGCAAGGCACTCGGAAAGCTCTACCATGCATCTATAGAATACGGCTCTTATCTCCCTTCCTGGAGGCCCGAGCAGGATTATAGAAAAAACTATGCGGCATACAAGTCTATGGGCGGAGGTATCATCCTTGACGACATTCATGAGATTGATTATGCGCTCTGGTTTTTCGGGATTCCAAAGAAGGTGTTCTGCTCTGCGCAGAAGATAAGCGACCTGGATATAGAGACAGAGGATACGGCAGACATGATACTCTTCCCGAGGGGAGGAATGGCTATAGCTATTCATATGGATTATCTTCAGTCTGTTCCAACGAGGACGTTCAGGATTATCGGAAGCAACGGCCTCATTTCTGGAGATCTCAACAAGAATGTGATTCGTGCTTTCACAAGAGGGGAGTGGAAAGAGGAGAAGTTCGACTGGGATCCCAACACCATGTATGTTGATGAGATAAAGGCGTTCATCACTGCCATCCTTACCGGCAGTGGCGAAGGTGTGGAATTTAAAGAAGCGATGGCCTCTTTGAAGACTGCGCTTGCATTGAAGAAATCCTCTTCTCTAAAGAAGGTGATTTCTCTATGATACTGGCCATCATCCAAGCGCGCATGGGCTCTTCTAGGTTTCCAGGGAAGATGATGGCTCTCCTTGCCGGAAAACCGCTGATATGGTATGTCATGCACCGTGTCAAGAAGGCAAAGGCGATAGATAAGGTAGTGCTGGCGACCAGCGAGTACAAGGATAATGTGCTGCTTATGAAAGAAGTGAAAGGCTATGGTATTGATGCCTTCGCAGGAAATGAGAATGACGTACTTGACCGTTTTTACCAGTGTGCAAAGAGTTATGGTGCCACAGATATTGTCCGCATCACCGGTGATTGCCCTCTCGTAGATTCTGCCATCATCGACGACGTCATCATGCTCTATAAGAATGAGAAGGTAGATTATGCTTCGAATGTGCATCCGCCAACTTATCCAGACGGCATGGATGTGGAAGTCTTCTCTTTCAGGGCGCTGGAGAAGGCATGGAAAGAGGCATCCTTGAATTCAGAGAGGGAACATGTCACACCCTACATATGGAAAAATAAGGCTCATTTCACGTTGGCAAATCTGACGAATGATGAAAATCTTTCAAAACTACGGCTCACCGTAGATGAGAAAGAGGATCTTGCTCTGATGAACATACTGCTCAAACGACTCCAGAGCCCTTACTCTGCTATGGATGAAATTATAGCAATCCTTAAAAAGGAGCCTTCGCTGCTTGGCATGAACAGCAGGTATATCCGGAATGAAGGGTATGCGCAATCTCTGCATAAAGACAAGATGCGCAAGAGTAATATCCCTATGAGCAGATTATCAAGAAAGTGAATTACTATGGCAGCTCTTCCATTGTCCCAGAAGCATAGGAAAGGCATTGCACTTTGGAACAAGGCAAAGGCATTGATTCCAGGCGGCACGCAGCTCCTGAGCAAACGCTCAGAGATGTTTCTCCCCGACCAGTGGCCATCCTATTACAAAAAGGCGAAAGGCATAGAAGTTGAAGATATAGACGGCAACCATTATCTAGACATGAGCATTATGGGAGTGGGTGCATGTATACTCGGCTATGCGGATGATGATGTGAATGCCGCTGTGAAAAAAGTGGTCGAAGAGGGCTCCCTGTGCACCCTTAACTCAAAGGAAGAAGTTGAGCTTGCAGAACTTCTCCTTCAGATACACCCATGGGCGCAGCAGGTAAGGTATGCCCGTACAGGCGGAGAGGCTATGGGTGTTGCTGTCAGGATAGGAAGGGTGGCATCAAAAAAGGAGAAGGTGGCTTTTTGCGGATATCACGGTTGGCAGGACTGGTATC
>CAZTOO010000107.1:0-4400 GCA_964615215.1 uncultured Methanosarcinales archaeon | reverse complement strand
CTACTGGAGGCGACAATATCTTGTAGTCAGGGCTCTCCAGAAGCTGGAGCGTCGCGAACTTAATGATAGTGCTCCCTATGTTGGAGACGCTGATTACCACGCTGCCTTTGCTTCCTGCAGTGTATATCTCTGTCTCTTCGAGGCTCTTGACGTACTGCGGCTCCTTGTAGACCACAATGCCGAACACATTCTCTTTGGCGTAGGTGTTGTCGCTGTTGTCGCTGTAGCTGATATTGACAGGCACCTTGTAGATTTTCGGCTCTGTGTCAGCGTCAGTCACCAAGGCGAATGACACTTCCAGGCCCTTTCCCCCTTCGAGAGTGGCTATCCTCTTCTCGTCAGTAGAACCTATGGGCGTGAAGGGCATGCTTGCCAGACCCAGCTTGACCTTGATGTCCCTGACTGCCTTGTCTCCGATATTCTTCAGCAGCACCCTGACTTCTCCTGTGTCGCCAGGCACGAATTTCTGAGGAAAGGTGGTTATCTGCTCTATGGACAGCACCACCTCTCCGGACTGGATGCGCACGTCAAAATCGTCAGGCAGGAAATAGCTGGCGCCATTCTTGAACCTCATCTTTATCTTGCTGATTCCTGCAGGGGCGTCATCAGCGATCTTCAGCCTGTAGAACAATATGGCTTTGTTCTCTCCTGTCTGGTATGCCTGGAGGCTGCCTATGGCTTTCATCGCATCGTCTGGATTGACGAAAGAGAACGGGTATGAAGGCTGGAGCTCGAACACCAGGTTGCCTGTCTGGTCTATGCCCTGGTTCTCCACCTTGAATCTCAGCTCTACAAAGCCTCCCGGCCTTGCAGGGTCAGGATCCTGTGACAACAGCACCATCTGCACATTGCCTTTTCCAGCACCCTCTGTTGCAGCTGATACCACGCCTGCTGCAAGCACTATGCATGCAAGCAAAAACATCGTGATGTACTTTTTCATGTTCTTCCCTCCTTTAGCGTCGGTGTTTACCGTTTCTGAGTGATTTGATAATCTTGCCGTCCCTGAGAGTCTCTATACGGTCAGCCCTTTCCGCCACTTCCTTGTCGTGGGTGACCATGATGATGGTCTTTTTCTTCTGCTCATGCAGCTTGGTGAGGAAATCAAGCACCCTCTGGCCTGTTGCCGAATCAAGGTTGCCAGTCGGCTCGTCTGCCAGTATCACTTCAGGGTCATTCGCCAATGAGCGCGCGATAGCCACTCTCTGCTGCTGCCCTCCGGAAAGCTCGCTTGGCTTGTGGTCCATCCTGTCTTTCAGCTCTACCATCTCAAGCAGCTCCTCTGCCCTTTTCCTCCTCTGCTCCTCGCTGATGTCCTGGAACACCATAGGCAGCATGACATTCTGTTTTGCACTGAGGGTGTTGATGAGATTGAATTTCTGGAAGATGAATCCTATCTTCCTGCCGCGTATCTGGGCAAGGTCAGATTCTGGCATCTGCGAGATGTCCTCGTCGTCAAGAAGGATGCGGCCTTTTGTCGGGATGTCAAGGCAGCCCACCATATTGACTGCTGTGCTTTTTCCAGAGCCTGAGGGTCCCATGAGTGCCAGGAACTCTCCTTTTTCTACATCAAGAGTCATGCCGTTCAGTGCATAGACCTTGCTCTCTCCCATGGTGTAGATCTTATAGACGTCTTCCAGCTTGATGATGATGTTGCTCTTTTTCATGGCTTCACTCTCTACCCACCTTTTTCTCCGGAATCGTCCTTTTCCTCCTTTTTATATAAACCTTTTGGCTCTTTTCATGGCTTCAGGAAGCCTTATCCTATGGTGTTTAAGAGGGCAAGCAGCCACTGCCAGGGTGTCAGGTCTTTGAGCTTTATAGAGAATGATTCTTCCTGTGTATAGGGATTGCCGTTCTTGTCCTGGTACTGCATCGTCACTGTAAAGGCGTTGTCTCCCAGGCCGAGGATGCTGCTCTGCATATCCACGCTGAAGGTCCTCTCTTTCGAAAGCTGCTCGATGTCCCACACTATGCCTCTGCCTTTATGGAGCAGTTCGACATGGAGGTTCCTGATAGGAGAGTTCGATGCAGGCTCCAGGATGAAGGTGATGTTCATAGGCAGGTCAAAAGGCACTTCCTCTTCATAGGCCAGGTCTTTGATGACGATGCCTGGCTTTTCCACCACCTCATACACCACATAATTCCTTTCCTCGAACTCAGGCACCTTTACTGTGAGGAAGAGATACTTCTTTTCTGCAGGAGGTTCTGCGGTCCTGATGAAGGAGGCAGTGATGCTCTTCCCTCCTTTAAGAGATGCTGCCTGGCAGTCATCCTCAAGACAGACCTCCCCTTCATAGTCTTTGCTCTCCAGGTTCTTTATGCTGCATTGTATAGGCACTTCCTCTCCGACAAAATACACATCGTCATAGCTGCAGGACACCTCAAACCGGTACTGTTCCTGCTCCTGGGTGCCGAGGACATCCTCAACCATCTCCTCTGTCAGTGAAGAGTATTTGGACTGGACTTCAAATTCAGTCTTTGCCTCACTGCCTGCAGAGGTATGCACAGAGACAGGGAAGGTATAGAGATATTTCGGAGATAGCTTATCAGAGACTTTCACCATCCTGTAGACCTTCACCGAGGCTTTGGGTTTCAATAATACTGTCTGCTCTGCTTTTCCGAAGAATTCCAGGCTCTCTGTCTCTGAGAAATAGAGGGTGGCTATCTGATAATAATCTGCTGTGTTCTGCAGATTGACGATGATGGCATTATAGGAGCCTATGCCGACTTTGTCCTGGAGCACAGAGACTTTCATTGCAACGACAGGCGTTGACTGGGTGCCTTTCTCGAGCAAGGTGACTTTCGGTTCCAGAGATTCCGGTATGAGCTCGACGTCACTCCCAACCCATTCGTATTTGACAGAGGGCTCTGTGCCGTCCAGAGAGCGCATGAGTGTGATGTGGCTTGCATCCACAAATCCCAATTCTCCGTAAGTGACATCATAGGGCACCCACCCTCTGCCAGGGAAATATACCTCTGCCCAGCCATGCGGGCCCCATCTTTCCGAGAAGAGCTCTGAGTTGGTGTAGGCTATGCCTGAGACGAATCTTGCGGGGATGCCCAGGGCGCGGTTCATGGCGATGAAGAGGCTGGAGATCTCGTCGCACACTCCTTGTTTGTTAGCGAGCACCCAGCTGGCTTTCTGGGAGATGTCAGTGGTTGCTGTGGAGAGGTTGTATTCCACATGCGTCCTGACCCATTCTGCAAGCAGGTATTCCAGGATGTAGAGGTCTGTCTCATCTCCTGCAATCCTCACTGCCTGATTCTTTATGGCCTGGTTGTTGGAGTCGATATTGTCTGTGGGGAGGGTATAGCTGTACACTTCAGCAGGGACAGTCTTCAACGGGAATGCTATCTTTTGCTTTATCTGGGACTCCTGCTTTTCTTCCCTTACTGTGCCGTCATAGCCTATGGTAAAGGAATCCATGATATCCAGGTTGGTGGTGTCTTTGGTGAATTCATAGACTATGGCATCTGCTCCCAGGTGAGGGGTGCCTCTCATGTTGAATGAAAGAATATGCTGCCCAAGCTCTTCCCTTGGATAATAGGAAACCTCAGCCTTGGCTTTGCTCAGAGATGCTCCTTGGCTCCTTGCTATGGTGATGTCTGCTTTCGCATCAATGCTTACACTGAGATCTTTCAGGAGGAAAAGCTCTGTGTCTCCTATCGGCTGTTCTGCATGGAGAGACGGCACTACCAGAAGGAGGATGGCGATGATCAATGCTGCTTTTGCTGAAATCCTTGTTTTTTTCATCTCTCTGCACACCTCTTCTCCTTCTATACGGTTAGTTATATAAATATCTTGCACCTTTTTCCTCACTATGGCAGGGAAATATGTGGAGTATGAGTCTGATGGGCAGAAGGTCCAGTTCAAGCAGAAGTATATAGACCATTATAAAGAGCTGCTGGGTTCCCGTTTTGATTCGTATATCTCGTGTTCTTTGACGTATCTGAAGAGATCAGTGCGGGTGAATACGTTGAAGATTTCTGTTGCTGCCTTAAAGGAACGGCTTTCGAAGAAAGGGTGGGCATTGGAAGAAATACTGTGGTGCAATAACGGTTTTTTTCTTGTGCATGATTCATCGCGTAGGGATATAGGCAATCTTCCTGAGCATATGTTGGGTTATGTGTATATCCAGGAGGCTGCGTCGATGATTCCACCGCTTGTGTTGGATTCGCAGCCTGGCGAAAGGGTGCTTGATTTGTGTGCATCCCCTGGAAGCAAAAGCACACAGATTGCTCAGATGATGGAAAACAAAGGCATTCTTATCTCAAATGATCTGACTATCGACAGAATGAAGCCCCTTTCCATGAATGTGCAGCGCATGGGAGCGACAAATGCTGTGGTCACCCTCATGGATGGGCATAGGTTCAAGAACTCCGGGATAGAATTTGACCGT
>CAZTOO010000106.1:0-4425 GCA_964615215.1 uncultured Methanosarcinales archaeon | reverse complement strand
CTAAACATGTTTTTATGCCTATATAAACACTTCCCTTTCTACCGAAACATTTAACTTCTTCAAGCGTTTAATGGGGAGGCATGCCAACCTCTCTCCTTCATAAGCGCTTTACCTTTGCTTTTGTCCTTATGCTTATCGTCATGGGGATATTCGTGTATTCTGTGTTCTTCAACCCAGACTGCGGGGTGTGCGCTTCCCTGGCGTCCTTTGCCACCCTGCCCCATCTGCTCTTTTCCTCTGTGCTGCCTTTGGACATTACGTTAGGCATTGTCTTTGATGCTGTTGCCTGGCTTGTGGTGGGCTTTGTGCTGGGGATGATGATCTTCCGGGACAAATCATCCATCTCAATAAAGAAATGATGCTTTCTGCATTTCCTTTTTCTGCACGTAAACCATAGTTATGTGACAAAACTGTGCCAAAGCGGATAATTTTCACCATATCTACCGACGAGAATGCTTTCTCCATGATATATAAAGAAGTTCTTGCACACTCCAGCCATCATAACAGCGGTGTTAACAAGCGGGTGTTAGGTGGTAAGGACCAACTCCCGTTTTTTCATTTTCTGTGCGATGGTGTGCAATAGCATGTAGATGTTTCTCTCTTTAGGGGGTGTGCGGAACAGTACTCTTACTGCTTTAGCGACAGAGGCTGACTCTTCGGATGGTTCGTTTGATTCGTATGCTTTTCTACTATCTGACGAAGAAGAGGAGTGTGGGGCTGCTTCTGCTTTTACGGCTTTAGGCCTAAGGTTTAATGGCAGAAGCAACGAAAGCTTACTCTTCGGATAGTTCGTAGTCTTAGTATTCCTCTACTGAACATAGGGCATTAACACATAAAACCAGAAAGCTTAAATTATACAGGAGCATAAACATTATTATGAGACTCCTCTTCGTCTGCAACCAGAACAAGCACAGGAGCAGGACTGCTGAAGATATCTTTAAAGACAGGTTTGAGACAAGATCCGCAGGGCTCTTCAATGACAAGCCTCTGACTGAGAAAGAGCTGTTGTGGGCAGATGTGGTGTTGGTGATGGAGGATTTCCAGAGGAAAGAGATTGCCAAGAGATTCCCTAAGGCGTATATGATGAAAAGGATACTCTCCCTAAACATCCCCGATGTCTACCGCTATGGCCAGCAGGAGCTCAAAGCTGTCCTTGAAGCAAGGTTTAGGGATGCAGTCATTCCTCAAACAGTTGTTGCGCCTTCTTCTTTGAGCTGAAGACCTTTGTCTCTGCGACTGACAATGAAGGTAAACGTCTTGTGACCTTATATCTCTTGTTTCTTCCGGATTTGAACACTTTCAGGCTGATTTCCCAGCTTTTACATACCATAAGAACTCCTTATTTTCTTCCCTTAAAAAACCTTTAGAGGAAAAAACAGCGCTTTTTCCGGAAAGAACCGGAAGAATTACGAGCATCCTGCAGATGTTGCCTTAGAGACAATCAAGGTTTCAGTAATAGTACTCTCTCTTCAGGTGTTTGTAGCGTTTGTACATCAAGGTGCCGAGAAGCGCAACCATGCCTATCAGAAGCAAAACCTCAAGGGCTTTTCCGTTTCTGTGGGTAGGCGGATCCATGACAGTGAAGGAAGCAGAATCCTCAGAAATCTTCTGATCATCCTGGCTGATGTCCACTTTCACCACATAATTGCCTGTAATCGCATCAAAGGGCACAGGATAGGTCTTCACCATCTCAGAGTTCATTGCATGCATCTTCTGGATGTCTGCATACACGATGTTGTTCTCTGCATCGACAATCATGGTCTTCATGACAGCATCAGGTATGGGGGCATCCTGGTTCAGCACAAGGATGTTCACTTCTGCAATATTTCCTTTCTGGAGATTCTCAAATTGGGGAGTGACTATGATGGTTGGGGCATACTCTGCTGCAAGCGCATAAGAAGATAAGAGTATGAGCATAACAAGAAACAGCGTTCCGCAACCTCTCGATAGTGCCATCTTACAAAGTCTAGAAGCAAACAGAGCTTAAAAACCTTTCTTTTTGTCATCAATGCGGGGTAGTGCAGGTATCTTTTCTGTCCTTTTGACGAATACGAAGAGTAGTGTGGGGTGCCTAAGGCTGTTAAAGCTATGTTCCTAGGCCGTAATAGCCCTGTAACAGAAGCTGAATCTTCGGATTCGTTAGTTGGATATGGATAGGCATCTCGAAAATACGACGTTGACGAAGAAGAGTAGGCCTGAGAGAGCAAGACCATTACATTCGAGAACGGGATATAGAGAATAAACGGATAACGGAAATAAGAACCTTAGCTTTTGTGCTTCTTCTCAAGAATCTCCTTGACACCCAGCACTTCATCATGGAGCAGCTTGATTTCCTTAGAAAGCTCAGACTCCTCCTCATTGAATTTCTGTGTCACCTTGCGCAATTGACGGAATTCAAGCTCAAGAAGGATGAGATACCCAACAACCACTACACAAAGGACCACTAAGAGCTCTAAAATAGGAATATCAAAGCCAAAGACGTACATTGGCTCACCTCTTTTTTACTCTTCAATGCTGCGGATACTATTTAAAGCCTTTGGTTTTCTGCTTATTCGCCGATTTTGGCTATTCTCCTTGCCCTTCTGTAGACCACTACGAGCATGGTGATGCCTAGGAGCACCATCGCTGTCACCTGCAATGCCTTCCATGGGGTTCTGCTCTGGCCTTTCACATAGAAGGTGCCAGCACCATTGCCTAACACCTGCATGCTGTCAGGGTCTCTGAACCATACATTAGCCACATACTGGCCCTGTATGGCCTGCATGGGGAGATAGAACTCCTCAGTTGTTTCTGTCTTCTCCAGAGGCTCTAATCTGGTTTTGAGCTGGTTGAGATTGGCATAGAGCGTTGACTTATCCGGGTCATAGACCTCTGTCTGGAGCAGCGGCTTATTCACACTAGATGCCCCATTGATAACAATCACGCTCAACCCTACTGTCTCAGGCACATCGCCTCCTGCGGTGTATTGGGCCTTGGCAGGCATCACCAGTACAGTGGGATAGCTCATCTTCATGAAGACAGTGACTGTCATAGTCTCTCCTGCTGCCATCTCTGCGATATTGATGGCTGTGCTGTCAGGGCCTCCTGTGAACTCCATCCTCTGGCCGAACGCATCCACTACCTTGATGACGTTGTCATACGGCACAGGCATGTTGAGGAGGATGTTCTTATAGTCGTGCTCAGCATAGTTCCTGAGGTAGAGGTCCATCTTCAATTCCACCAGTTTCTCTTCCTCTATCTGCTGGAGCACTTCATAAGACCTGTCGAACTCCAGGATAGGAGGTGTCAGGATGTTGATGTTGTAGGTCCTGGTCTCGAGAGGCTCTATGACAGACTCGAAGAGAATCCTTGTTCCGTCCACCAGGAGGTTCTCCTGTATAAGCTGGCCGTTCTTGTCGAAGTAGGTGACTGAAGCAGACTCCATGTCTTTCCACCCTTGGAGCTCAAAGCTTGCCTTTGCAGGCTCCGGATTGGGATTGTAGAGGGTAAGCTCTTTCGTCCATCTGGCAGGCTGTCCTACAATGACCCTCTTCGCCAGGGTGAATTCACCTTCCTCTTTCTGGAGAGGCAGCAGCTCTTTCGGCATCCTTATGGTGATGAAGGCATCAGCACGTGCGCTGAGCTCTCTTCCGGTGGCTGGGTCTAAAGCCACAAGCTCTGTCGGCAGCCCATACAATCCTGCACTGGTGATGTTGAAGGAATACATGATGGTCATATACTCTCCGTCATAGAGTGTGCCGTTCCAGATCTGATTCTCATCACTAGAACTGTTCTTCTGGTATTGGAAGGTATCTACTATGAGCCCATCACTCAAGGAGACAGTCCCGAAGGATGTCACATTTATCACAGCAGTGTCGCTGGCATTAGTCAGATTATAGACTACGCCGCTTGTGCTGTAATACTGTATTGTCACACCATCAAGGGTAAAGTTAGTTCCTCTTGGCAGGTAATCTAATGCCATGATCTCAGTGATGCCCAGCCCTCCTCCGCTCTGATCAACAGCAGAGATGTTGATGGTGACATTCACTATCCTCGGATCAATAGTGGGCATGCCTGCAATCAGCTCTTTCCATGCAGTGAGCCTTGTCGCTGAAGAGGTGATGGTGTCATGAGGGAAATTCTCTGTGATTGGGGTGCCTGATTCAGAGTAGACAGTGACATTGCCTGTGAAGTTGAACGTAACGCCTTCGTCAATGGAATTGTCAGTATAGACGCTGAACTTTATGTCAGTGGTGTTGGTTGCAGCAAGGTTCGCTCCATAATCAGTGCCGGAGACAGGATCCATGACGACAGTGACATTGCCGAACACACCGTCACTGTTGTTCTTGCAGGTGACTGTCACTCCTGTGTTATGGTCTGCGTCGAAGACAGTGGTATCATCAATCGTGACATTGACACTGCTGCAGTTGACGAACCACTCTATAA
>CAZTOO010000105.1:0-4458 GCA_964615215.1 uncultured Methanosarcinales archaeon | reverse complement strand
ACTGCATGGATACGTATGCGCTTTGCGAGATTCATGAGGGAAACAGAAGGTTTGCACGATTCTTCAATTCCGAGTTCGTGATTACAGACATCACCTTTGCTGAGTTTTATGGATTGGTATATAGGAAATTCGGAGAACAGACTGCTGAATATTGGCATAGAGAACTCAAAGCGTTCTGCAGGCCGGTTGAGAGAGAGATACTCCTGAAAGCCGTGAAGTACAAAGAAGACAATAAGAAGCGAAACATTTCAATCTACGATGCAGTCGGATATATTTATGCAGTGGAAGAAGGCCTACTGTTCGTCACAGGAGACAAAGAGTTCAGAGGCAAGCCGAATGTGAAATACATAAAATGAGATTCTCAGACTTTGTACACCACATCATGCTCTCTCACGCGCTCTTTGACCTTGACACCGATGTCGTCACCTGCATGCGCCTCATGGACATCCTTACGGTCAATCTGCATCGACGTTATCTTCTCGGTGAAATCAGTGTTGGCGCCTTTGATGTGGATGGTATCCCCGACTTTCAAGGTGCCTGACAGCGTGATAGCAGCCACATTGATGTTCGAGAAGAAATGTTCGACTTTCCCTATTTCATGCTCCTTATGCTCTTTAGGTTCATGCGTCTTGGGCTCTTCCATAGTTATCCCCCCAGAAGAGTGTAAATAGGCAGAGTATTTAAAAATTGCCCTTGTAAAGAAGCTTATGTGCGAGGAGCAGCCAGGCCCTTAAGGTCCTGCATAGGCACCGGAATCAGTCTGCAATCTGCTGCATAGAGAGGCTGGCCGCCGGCAGTGCATATCACATCAATAACAGCAATAGAGCGTCCATTTGAACCTGGAACTCCGCGCAAGTTGATAGCATACTGGAATGCGGTTGTTTCTTCTTTTGCATAATGGGGAGGGACCTGGATATTGAGAGCAGCATACACAGGGACTTTGCCTTCAGCAAGATATGTTTCCAGCTTTTTATAATTTCTCAGTTGCCTCTCAGGCAATGTCTCTGGGGGAGGAGTCCTGACCCACGCCAGTAAAGCGCCAGAGAGTGAAGCGATTCCGAAGAAGAGAGGCACTAACTCATCAGCGACTGCAAAATAGAGCTGGATCTTGTCTGAGGTTTCTGACGGAGCTTCCAGTATATGGAGATATGCATCTTCGGGAAGAGCAATTTGAGAGGTGGGTACTCGGTGAGAAGCTCTGGAGACATAGTCGTCGCTGAAGACAAGCAGGTCTTCCTTATGATTGAACGCATGAAGACGCACTTCAAGAGGCTTTTGCGACCTAACAGAATAGCCGAGAGTGACTTTTTGCCCTGCTGAAATGAGTTTTCCTGCATACTCGAGCTGGAGGTAGTTATCGTCAGATGGCGAGAAGATGTTTAATGAAGAGTGTTGAGTTAATGCCAAAGCGCTAAGGAATGACGCCATAGCAGGCACCACCATCTGCCTTCCGTGCTTATGCATCTCAGGAGTATGGATGATATTATCGTCATTCGTCATCTGACAGAGGTCCGTGATGTCTGCATCTGTAAATTGTGTTGGGTTATGCATAACGTCCAATGCCATAGGAAAACCCTTGCGCGCTCTTTTTATAAAAGTTGTGTTGGATGGACGCATCGAACAGCAACCTTTATAAACCACTGCCTGAAAAGAAGGATTACACGAGGGATACCGTTGTGAAAGCAAAGGTATGCCGGAGGAAATAAAATGGCACGAATGTATTCGAGGAAGAAAGGAAAGTCTGGTTCTAAGAGGCCTTCCAAGAAGACAAGACCTACCTGGATAAGGTACAAGCAGAAGGAAGTCGAGATTCTCATAACGAAACTGGCGAAAGAAGGGCACTCACCTAGTCAGATAGGTCTCATCCTGAGGGACAGGTATGGCATCCCCGATGTCAGGCCTATCTTAGAATCAAGGATAACCAAGGTGCTTGCAAAGAAGAATCTCACAAAGCAGCTGCCTGAAGACATGCTCTCGCTGATAAAGAAGTATATCGCCATCAAGGAGCATCTGGAAGAGAACAAGCAGGACCAGGTGGCGCACAGGGGCCTGAAGATAACCACTTCGAAGATAGGCAAGCTCACCAAATACTACAAGAGGAGCAGGAAGCTTCCCCAGGACTGGTTCATCGACGAAACCCAGGCAAAGCTGTATGTGCAGTAAGGTTGCTTTTGTTTTTTCCTTATCTTTTTTCTGTCGCCTGTTCTTCCCCTGCCGTAAGGGATTGCTTTCCCCACACTACTCTTCAGGTTCGTAGTGGAAAAGTTCATATGACGTGAACGAACCATCCGAAGAGTAAGCCTGTGTTGCTTGTTCCTTTAAGCCCGGGACTGAAGAAACAATAAGCGTGAGAACTGCAACATCATATAAAAAAACAAAGAAAAAAGGTCCCTGCAAAAATTATTTCGCGAGTTTCTGTAAGATCAGTTCCATATGCTCTGCCACTTCCAGACCTTTCTTGGTCAGAGTCAGCAGTTTCAGGCGACCCTGCTTGTCGAAGTTGATGAGGCCAGCTCTTTCCATCTGTTTCAGGATCTTCACCACATGGGAATACGTGCAGTCCACCTCTTTGGCCAAGGTAGAAGCATAGATGTTGTTCTTGGCGTTCTTCAGGCCGACGAGCATCAATGCCGGCTTCTCCCTGAAAAAGATATTGAACACTTTCTTGTTTAATCTGCTAGTCTCCCCCATGCACCAGTAGAATTAATTGCTGATTTATATAGTTTTCCTTTGTGTTCTGTAAAATAACTATTGAAAAGTGAATAATACAAGATGAGTAATCAAAGAAACAATTCAAGAATGATGCTTTTTCTCTCCCTTGAAACGAGAAAGAAGGGAAGAGTATAAAAAGATTTCTCTTTTACGCATGGGACACATGAAGATTCCCATGAAACACAGGTTTTTTCCCCACGCACTTCTCAGAGAAGGCCAGGAGAGATTCATAGAGACTGTCGCAGAAGCGATGAAGAACAAGAGGAATGCGCTCGTGCACGCACCCACCGGGCTGGGAAAGACTGCTGCTGTCCTCACACCTGTCATGGAGTATGCGCTGGCGCATGAGAAGGTTGTTTTTTTCCTGACCTCGCGCCACACACAGCATAAGATAGTCATCGAAACACTCAGACAGATGGAAAAAAAGTCTGGGGAGAGGATACTGGCTACAGACCTCATCGGCAAGAAATGGATGTGCTCCCAAGAAGGCGTGCATGCATTGTACAGCGGAGAGTTCTATGAGTACTGCAGGAAGCTGAGGGAGAACAGCCAGTGCCCTTACTACACGAAGACAAAAGCACCCAAACTGACAGGAGATGCGAAAAATGTGATACACCTGCTGTCTTCGCACCCACATCATGTTGAAGAGACCATCTCACATTCCCAGCAGGAAGGACTGTGCAGCTATGAGATCGCCCTGGAGATGGCGAAGAAAGCAAACATCATCATTGCAGACTATCATTACCTGTTCAATCCTGACATCAGGAGAAGCTTCCTGTCAAAGATCGGCAAAGAGCTGGAAGACTGCATCCTGATTGTGGATGAAGGCCACAACATGCCCGGCAGGCTGAGAGAGCTGATGTCAGCCAAGCTCTCCACATTCATGATGGAACGCGCTGTGAAAGAGGCAAGGAAATTCCGATACAAAGAGACCTTGGGGCATCTGGCCCATATACAGGACTGCCTGAATGCGCTGGCTGAGAGATGCAGGGGAAAAGAGATGCTGGTCACAAAAGAAGAGTTCATCGACCTTATGGAAAAAGAGAAAGACTATGACGGCCTGATTGCAGACCTCGCAGAGATCGCAGAATCCATACGTGAGAGCCAGAAGAGCAGCTATGTCGGGGCAGTGGGATTCTTCCTTGAGAGGTGGCAGGGCCCTGACGAGGGTTTTGCAAGGATACTCCTCTCTGACCAGCAGAGGATGCTGCTGCAGTACCGATGCATGGATCCTGCGTTGGTCGCAAAGCCTGTGATGAAAGAAGCCCACAGCACCATCATCATGTCAGGCACCTTGCATCCTGCAGAGATGTACAAGAATCTCCTGGGACTGGATGAGGAGGACAGCGCAGAAGAGTATGAGAATCCTTTCCCTGAGAGGAACAGGATGAACATCATCGTGCCCAAGACGACCACCAAATTTACAAAGCGGGATGAATCTCAGTACAAGGCGATAGCTGAAGAAGTTGCAGCCTTGTCAGATGCCATACGGGGAAATGTCATTGTATTTTTTCCAAGCTACGACCTGAGGGATAGGATATACAGGCATTTCGCAACAAAAGGCAGCAAGACCTGCATCCTTGAGCATACGCAGCTGAAGAAAGATGAGAAGAAAGAGCTGCTGGAGAGATTCAAGTCCTATGAGAAGAGAGGAGGAGCTGTGCTGCTGGCAGCAATAGGCGGCAGCTTCTCAGAAGGCATTGACCTGCCTGGAGAATTATTGAATGGTGTAATCGTTGTGGGGCT
>CAZTOO010000104.1:0-4481 GCA_964615215.1 uncultured Methanosarcinales archaeon | reverse complement strand
ATTCTGAGCAATGATTCGGGACAAAATCTGCGATGACTGTGATACCCCGCATGTGGCATTCCCTGACAAGTTCTTTCAGGTCTTCTTTTGTTCCGAGATGGGGATCTACTGCATAATAATTCTCGACGTCATAACCGTGGTAGGAGGAGGCTTTGCAGAACGGGGATATCCATAAAGCAGTGATGCCTAACTCTGTGAGATAAGGAAGTTTTGTGATGATGCCCCTGATGTTGCCGCCGAGCCACGTGGAAGAGATTGCCTGAGAAAGCTGTTTGGTGTCTGACGCGAAACGGTCGATTAGAAGATGGTAGATGATATCTTTCCTTTCAAGCATGGAGAGTGAGAAGAGGAGTGCTTATTTAATCCTATCCTTTAATGACGCCGATTGGCTTCAGCCTGACAACCAAGTTGCCTATTCCGGCATCATGGCTGACTTTCACGACTTCATCCACATCCTTATAGCAGTCCGGGGATTCTTCCACAATGCCTTTCTTTGACGCTGCCTTGATGGCAATCTTCTGTCTGTCCAGACCTGCTTTGACATCATCCGGGTTGAATTTCCGCATAGCTTCAAACCTTCCCATTGTGCGGCCTGCGCCGTGTGCAGTGCTGCCGAAGGTCTCCTGCATGGCTTTCTCTGTGCCTACAAGAACATAGGATGCTGTGCCCATGCTGCCTGGAATAAGGATCGGCTGGCCGACTGGCTGGTATTTCTTTGGGATTTCTTTATGATGCGGTGGGAATGCCCTTGTGGCGCCTTTCCTATGGACATAGACCTTGACTTTCTTGCCGTCAATGTCATGCTCCTCCAGTTTTGCGATATTGTGGGCCACGTCGTAGAGAGTCTTGAGCTCTGTCTCAGGAAGCACATTCTTGAACGCAACGCGTGCCTGGTGTGCGATGATATGCCTGTTCGCCCATGCGTAATTCGCTGATGCGCACATCGCCTGGAAATAATCCTCTGCTGTCTTGGAGCCTGCTTTTGCATAGATCAGATCCTTCTCAGGCAGAGATGCCATGAGTTTTGGGTCTTCCTCTTCCATCCTCCTGAGGAAGTCAGTGCAGACCTGATGGCCTAAGCCTCTTGAACCGCAGTGTATCATGACAGTGACTTGGCTTTTCTTGGTGATGCCGAAAGCCTTTGCCACTTCCTTGTCAAAGATCTCGTCGACATACTGCACCTCAAGGAAATGGTTGCCTGCGCCTAACGTGCCGAGCTGTTTCCTGCCTCTTGCCTTTGCGCGCACCGTGACTTTCGAAGGCTTTGCCTGAGATAACTCACCGTTGGATTCGCAGTGCTCCAGGTCATCCTCATTCCCGTACTTCTGTTCCACTGCCCATCGTGCGCCTCTTGAGAGCACAGCATCCAACTGTTCGTCTGTCAGTCTTATGTTCGATTCTCCTCCTACGCCGCAGGGGATGCTCCTGAAAAGCTCGTCGAGAATCTGATGGATGTTCTTTGCGACCACTTCTTTATCGAGATTTGATGTGAGCAATCTCACGCCGCAATTGATGTCGAAGCCGACTCCACCCGGAGAGATGCAGCCTTTCTTTGCATCAATAGCTGCCACGCCACCAATAGGAAAGCCATAACCTTTGTGGACATCGGGCATTGCTATAGAAGCTTTGTAGATGCCTGGAAGCATAGCTACGTTCCTTACCTGGGTGACAGAATCGTCATCGAGGATCTCATAGAGCTTGGGCGAGATATAGACCCTGCCCTCGACATGCATGCCATCCTTGCGCTCCAGAGTGTAGAGATGGCTGTTCTTCTTTTTCAGTTCAGATTTAGCTATCTTCTTTGCCGTTGTCCACATGATGCTCTTTCCGAGAATACTGGTATATATAGTTTATGCTGCCCTGAGCTTCTGGATCTCTTCCCGAACGTTTGCGTTCACTGCATCGTACTGTGAGGTGTCTGTCGGATAAGGTATCAACGGGCCGAGCAGGACTGTGATGTCATGTTTCGGCTTATGTGAGATGCCGAGGAGCCTTGCCTGCCAGCTGTTGCTGTCATAGGAGATGCCGAACTGGTTTGCAACGACTGCACGCCAGTCATGAGGAAGGCCAGAGGGGATCCGAAGCTCCGGCAGATGGAACATCTTTTTGAGAACATAAGACAATCCCCACATCTCCTTTTTTATGGCATACACCTTATCAAGCCCATTGATCGTTGCAGGGACAATAGGCCTTTTGGTGTGCCTTGCCAGATCCAGATAGCTTAGATTGAAATCCCTAAGATCTGCGTGGCGGCCATCAGGTGTATAATGCTCGCCATACAGACCGTATGAGGCATCAGGCATGATGAGAAAGCTATGAGGCGAACCCTGATATTTCTGGACAAGTTCTGTCTCCTCATCCAGACGGGCATTTTTCCAGTCGATAGGCTCTCCTCCAAGGCTCTTGAGAAAGCCGCTAAGGCCAGGGAACTTCAAATCGTTTTCGTCACATATCTGGACCAATCTTCTTTCTGTATTTAGAGTATACATGATGCCAAGACTGATGGCATCATAGAAGGATGCTTCATGCGCCTTGACGATCCCTGCAGGACCTCTCTCCTCGACAAGATAGCGCCTTGTCTCTTCCGGCCATTCTATAGTAAGGTTATTGTTCCTCACGACATTATCAGCGAGCCTGTCACGGAGCCTCCAGTAGTTAGGGGCAACTGACCTGTCCATATCTGCAGGTATGACAACATCCGTATCCAACGCCAAAGCGCAACCTCCTCACTGCTTATTCTTTTTCCTGAATGAGAATGCCTTCCTTCCTACTTTTATATATCTTCGGTTTGATTTTTTCGATTCTGGGCGGTGCTTCTTCATGAGTTCGAGAATACGGTCGCGCACTTTCTCCTTGAAGGACTCAGGGGTGTGCTTCTTTGTGTAATAGACTGGCTTCCCGAACTCTATGATGATCTTCTCTTTCTTCGGTATCCATAAGCCGAAAGGGATGTGGAGAGGCCAGTCCCTGAATTTAGGCCCATTGACATGCCTAAACGCCTCTTCTGCGCCAATCACCGCTATGGGGATGACTGGCTTGCCTGAATGGCGCGCATAATGGCAGAATTTCTTCTCGAAGTGAAAGAGGGTGTATTTATCATTGAAGGAGTGGTAGGACTCCTCAGGGAAATGGCAGATGTATTCGCCGTTCTTCAGGGCGCATACTGCTTCGCTTCCCTTGTGCACATGGTTCTCATGCTCTTCCAGCCTGATGGTATCGAACATCTCAAGGAACTGTTTCACCCCAGGGATCTTGAAATCAAAAGAATGCGCCACAAACCTTATCCTTTTGTCAGGGAGGGTTGCTGCAATGCAGAAGGCGTCATGATAGAGCTGGCCCCCGTGGTTGGGGATGAGCAAAGCGCCATCATCAGGGACATGATGCTTCCCTATCGCCTTTATCTTATGATATCTCCGCAACCGCCTACCTATGACTTTATTCAGTGACCTGTAGAGCTTCTTCCTGGAGACGCCTTTTTTGGCCTTTTTCCCTTTGAAGATCCTGAAAGCCATGGGTGCTGCCTCACAGATCAAGGACTGCTGTCATCTCATAGCCTTTTTTCGTCTTCCTGATGTCCATGTCGTTGTAGGTGACGGCCTTGATGTCTCCGTCTGTGCTATAGCTGTGTTTCAGGCTGTCTCCTACCACTGTGGCTTTGAGAGTGAAGATGCCTCTGTTTTCCTTTATGGAGATTGTTTTTACTGTTTTCGTGAGGAAGGATTCTGCTGAGAGGAAGAATAAGAGCTGGTCAAGGAAGTCATACAATAAGGTAGGGAGCCTTTTTGAGGTCAGTGCAATGGTTTTTGTGGCATTGGCCTTCACCTTCTTAGGTTCTATAAGGACAGCTGTGAAAGCTTCTGCTGCGTGAGTGAAAGCTTCCTCCAGGGTCCTGCCAGAGGCAGTGAACTTGGCATCTGCTGTATGGTCCAAAAAGGTATATTTTCCTTTAGCCGATTCCATGTGCTCGATAAAGAAAGAGGGGTTTATAAGAGTTGCTCTTAAAGAGGCGCTGTCTCGTAGACCTGGATGCTCTTGCGTCCTGGCCTGTCTTTCCTCTTTGGCTCTTTTGTCAGGTTCGGCAGCTCATCAAAATCAGTCAGTTCGTCCTCGCTTGCTTGGCTTTCCCTATCCTCTGGAGGATGCTCGAACTCCTCAAAGATATCCTTCACCTGCCTTTCTTCTTGGGGAGGAACATGGGGAAGCTCCTCTATGATATGGGGCGCATCCAGCTCTATCTGCTCAGGAGCAGTCATCGATTCTTGAAAGTGCTGTTCTTCCTGTTCAGGCTGGGTTTCTTCTATGCAGGACTGGAGAAACGATATGGCTTTCCTGATATCTTCCTGAGAATCCTGTTTCGTGTCTATGATGAGCCTGATATCCTTCACCTCTTCCAGACTATAGAAGGAGATGTTCCTTATTAAGTTTTCGATGGGGAGGGGAGGTATATTTTTATATCAGTGAAGCAATATATTCTCCTATGG
>CAZTOO010000103.1:928-4517 GCA_964615215.1 uncultured Methanosarcinales archaeon | reverse complement strand
CTGGATCGCGAAAAGGATAGGCATCACGCAGTCAAAAGACATCAGGATAGAAAGGATGCAGGAGATCATGGACAAGTATCTCCTGCCTCATTTGGGCCTGACTCCTGATGAGAGGCTCTACAAGTCCCAGAACCTCTGCAAGATGCTGAAGAAGTTCATCATGGTCTCAGACCAACAGCTTCCGACAGACGACAAGGACCATTATCTCAACAAGAGGCTGAAGATGTCTGGTGATCTATTGGGAGACCTCTTCAGGGTGAACCTGAAAGTGCTGATAGGGGACCTTCTCTACAACTTCCAGAGGATCGTCAAGAGAGGGAAATTCCCGTCTATCAGGGTAGTCATCAGGGACAAGCTGCTGACCTCTAGGATGTACAGCTCCATGGCCACAGGCAACTGGGTGGGGGGAAGGAAAGGCATCAGCCAGAGGATCCAGAGGCTCAACTATCTGGACACGCTCTCCCATCTGCAGAGGGTTGTCTCACCCCTGTCGACATCACAGGAAAACTTCGAAGCACGGGAGCTCCATCCTTCGCACCTGGGAAGGCTCTGTCCGGTGGAGACTCCTGAAGGGACGAACATCGGCCTGAGGAAGAACTTAAGCCTCCTGACGAGCATCTCTTTCGACGACAATGAAGATACCTTGGTGAAGTCTCTCAAAGAGCTGGGCCTGCGAGTGTCGAGGTGATGGCTATGACAGAAGTCTATATCAACAACAAATTCACCGGGCATGTGGATGAGCCACTTCTCTTCAGGAAGAAGGTGATTGATGCAAGGAGAAAGGGGAAAGTCTCCAGGAACGTCAATATCCATTATGATAAGATCACTGACGAGATTAGGATTGAGGCGAGCAAAGGCAGGGCAAGGAGGCCCTTGATTGTCGTCGAGAACGGCAAGCCCCTCCTGACTGACGAGATGGTGAAGAAGCTCGAGAAGAGAGAGCTATCCTTCTCTGAGCTGGTTATCCAAGGAGTCATCGAATATCTCGACGCTGCAGAAGAGGAGAATGCCCTGGTGGCTTTCTATCCGGAAGATGTGACCGATCACCATACCCATCTTGAGATATCGCCTCTTGCCATGGTAAGCCTCTGCACCTCATTGGTGCCCTACGGCAATTTCGGCCCGAACACGAGGCTGAACGCAGGCTCGAAGAACCAGAAGCAGGCCATAGGCTTTTACGTGAGCAATTTCGGAGTCCGCATGGACATGGACATCAATCTCCTGCATGACCCTCAACTCCCTGTGGTGCAGACTATCATGCATTCCATATCAAAATATGACGAGCATCCCGCAGGCCAGAACCTTGTTGTGGCGATACTGAGCCATAAGGGCTACAATATGGACGACGCCATCGTCATGAACAAAGACAGCGTTGACAGGGGCCTTGCGCGAAGCACCTATTACAGGCCGCTGCTTGCCGAAGAGCTGCGCTACAGCGGAGGGCTAGTCGACGAGATCTCCATCCCCGACAAGGAAGTGAAAGGCTACAGGAGCGAACAGGACTATCGAATGCTGGGTGAGGACGGCATCATCTATCCTGAGGCGAAAGTCCAGGAAGGGGATGTCCTGATAGGGCGCACTTCTCCTCCCCGATTCCTGAGCGGCACCGACGAGTATAACTTCGCCTCGAATATCAGGAGAGAAAGTTCTGTCTCCCTGATGCACGGCGAAGAGGGTGTTGTTGATTTTGTCGTCATCACAGAAAATGAAGAGGGAAACAAGTTGGTCCAGGTGAGGCTGAGGGACCAAAGGGTGCCTGAAATAGGCGACAAGTTCACCTCGCGGCACGGCCAGAAAGGAGTCATAGGCATGCTGATACCTGGAGCAGATATGCCCTTCACGCCAACGGGAGTTGTCCCGGACATTCTGTTCTCCCCTCATGGGATACCGTCGCGCATGACCATCTCGCATCTCATCGAGCTGGTGGGGGCCAAAGTGGGGGCATTGAATGGCAGATATATCGACGGAACCACGTTCGATGCAGAGCCGGAGGCTGCATTGAGGCAGGAGCTGCTTTCCCTGGGGTTCAGGGAGAATGCCACCGAAACCCTCTACAACGGCATGACCGGCAAGAGATATGCAGCAAGGATATATGTCGGAAACATGTTCTATCTCAAACTCAAGCATATGGTCGCGAACAAGATCCATTCGCGGGCAAGAGGCCCTATCCAGCTGCTCACGAGACAGCCCACTGAGGGAAGGGCAAAGGAAGGCGGCCTCAGACTGGGCGAGATGGAGAAGGATACGTTTGTGGCCCATGGCGCATCCCTCCTGCTGAAGGAAAGGTTTGACGCTGACAAGACCATCATCCCCATCTCGGAGGATTCAGGGCTGCCTGCCGTGGTGGATGAGTTCAAGAAGAAAAGCTACTGTCTCCTCTACGGAGAGAATGCGGAGATCACCAAAGTGGAGATGTCCTATGCGTTCAAGCTGCTGCTCGACGAGCTCAGGAGTCTGGGTATCTATCCCAAGCTCGTGCTGAAGAGCAAATACTGAGGGTGCTACCATGGAAGAATTTGAAAATTATGTGTACAAGAACGTGGACAGGATTACCTTCGGTTTCTTCTCACCTAAGCAGATTCAGAAGCTAGCCACCGTGAAAGTAGTGACTCCGGAACTCTACGACAAGGAAGGTTACCCTGTGGATGGCGGTCTCATGGACATCCGCATGGGTGTGATCGACCCGGGACTGAGATGCCCCATCGACGGAAAGAAGTTGAAGGACACGCCGGGCTATTTCGGCTATATCGAACTCGCACGGCCTGTCATCCATATCAAGTTCGTGAACACCATCGTGACTCTCCTGAAATGCACCTGCAAGGAGTGCGGGAAACTGCTCATCCCCCAGGACAAGCTCAAGAAGTACATGAATGAGCTGGAGACTATAGAGAAGGACCTTGGCACGATTGAAAGGCAGGAAAGAATATCAGAGATTGTGGCTTCTATGAAGACCATCAACAAATGCCCCCACTGCAAGGCAAAGCAGTCAAAGATTACGATTGAGAAGCCGACTACCTTTATTGAAGACGAGAAAAGGCTCTCCCCCATCGAGCTCAGGAGCAGGCTCGAGAAGATACAGGATGACGACCTCCTCATCTTCGGCATCAACCCCAGGGCATTCAGGCCTGAGTGGGCTGTGCTGACTGTGCTCCCCATACCGCCAGTCACGATGAGGCCTTCCATCACTCTCGAGTCAGGAGAGAGGAGCGAGGATGACCTCACCCACAAGCTGGGGGATATTGTCAGGATCAACCAGCGCCTCTTCGAGAACATCAATGCAGGAGCACCGGAGATCATCATCGAGGATCTGTGGGATCTGCTGCAGTATCATGTCACTACATTCTTCGACAATGCAGTGGCGCAATTGCCTCCTGCACGCCATAGGAGCGGTCAGCCGCTGAAGACCATCTCGGAGAGGATCAAGAGCAAAGAGGGCAGGATAAGGCATAACCTTGCAGGAAAAAGGACAAATTTCTCCGCGAGGACAGTCATAAGCCCTGATCCAATGCTTCGGCTCAATGAAGTAGGTGTTCCAAGGGTCATCGCTATGAAGCTTACGGTTCCAGAGAGGGTTAATGATTGGAACATA
>CAZTOO010000103.1:0-918 GCA_964615215.1 uncultured Methanosarcinales archaeon | reverse complement strand
GGCATAACCTTGCCGGCAAGAGGACGAACTTCTCTGCAAGAAGCGTCATCTCTCCTGACCCCAACATCAGCATCAATGAAGTGGGAGTGCCGAAAGAGGTTGCCATGAAGCTGTCGGTGCCCCTGAGGGTCACCAAGGAGAATATGGAGTATCTCAAGGAGTTCATCAAGAGAGGCCCAAAGAACTATCCGGGAGCAAACTATATCACCAGGCCGGACGGAAGGAAGAAAAAAATAACGGACGAGACCAGGGAACAGCTGATTGAAGAGCTCGAGCCAGGCTACATCGTGGAACGACAGCTCATGGACGGCGACATAGCGCTGTTCAACAGGCAGCCCTCCCTCCACAGGATGAGCATGATGGCCCATAAGGTCAAGGTGCTGCCTGGCAGGACCTTCAGGCTGAACCCCAGCGTGTGCCATCCCTACAACGCAGACTTCGACGGAGACGAAATGAACCTCCACATCCCGCAGAATGAAGAGGCACGTGCAGAGGCAGAGACGCTCATGCTCGTCCAGACCCAGCTCATCTCCCCGAGATACGGGCTTTCCATCATCGGGTGCAACCAGGATTCCATCTCAGGCAATTATATGCTGACGAAATACCTCAAGATGCCCAGAGAGGCAGCGGTCAGCCTTCTTGCAAGAATAGGCATCTCTGATTTCTCGAAGGTGCCCAAGAAGGAAGTGCTGGATGGAAAAGAGATATTCAGCATGGTGCTCCCCAATGATTTCAACTTCAAAGGTCTGGCAAAAGACAAGAGCACTGTCATCATCAAGAACGGAAAACTGATAGAAGGGGTGATGGACAAGGCCAATCTCGGCGAGGGCCAGGGTCTGATGCTGAGGAACATCAGGGAGCAGTATGGCGCGGACGAGGCCATCCTCATCCTGCAGAAGATATACAAGCTTGGCATAG
>CAZTOO010000102.1:0-4522 GCA_964615215.1 uncultured Methanosarcinales archaeon | reverse complement strand
CACTGCCACAATCATGAATGTGACGAGGAACACAGCAGTTGTCAGCAGGAACATCAGGTTCCTCAGGGAGGAATTCTTTCCATACTTCTTCGCGCCCCTGTTCAGCGCTGCAATCACCAGCAGCAGGACAAACAGCACTACCAGTAGCAGCTGGATGTCAGCCTGTTGCTTAGTATCGGTTGCAGACTTCTGCTCAGAAGGCGATTCAGTATCATGCACATCGACATAAGGATCGACGCCGACCATGGCAAGCTGTCCAGCGTCTGCAAATGTGCTCGTGACATTCACTGTGTAGTTGACGGAATAATTCGCATAGCCTGACACGTTCGTGAAGATCCATGTCAGTACATAACCTCCAGTATACTTTTCGGAAACTGATGTGTTCGTGAAATTAGGTTGCCGGGTGAAGCCAGACGCATTGAAGCCTGAAGGCACATAGTCATACACGTACAATGAGGAGATGTTTGTCGCATCCCTGTTGGAGATGTTCAGGCTGATGTTGTAGGAGATGCTGTTGTTGTAACGGATGAGTTTCCTG
Organism: uncultured Methanosarcinales archaeon; assembly: GCA_964615215.1. GTDB lineage: Archaea > Nanobdellota > Nanobdellia > Woesearchaeales > CAZTOO01 > CAZTOO01. Next base: position 3,984 of record CAZTOO010000102.1, on the reverse strand, counting down.
ACTGTCACATTCGTCGGGATGGTCAATGCGCTGTAGTTGACGAAGAGGGAATAATTCGCATCGCCCCAGTCATAATTAGAGGAATTATCATACACCAGACAGTTCCAGGTGTAGTTGCCCGGCAGCAGTGCAAGGCTCCAGGTGGTGGAGTTGGAAGCGCCTCCGATATCAGTAGTCGCATACCTGGCGAAAGACTGGTTGTTCCTGTCAGTGATGTACAGGCTGATGTTCTTCAGCAGCTTGTTGTCGGTGGCAGAGCAGTTGAAGAGCAGCGGTGAAGAGAGATTATACTCATAGCCGGTGGGTGGCCCATTCAGAGAGACGATTGGTGGAGTAATATCGCTGCTTGTCCAGGTGATGTTCAGGTCTGCAAGAGCAATGGTCCTTGTCTCGTTGGAGGAGAACAGCACTCTCGCGAGCAATGACCTCCCCTCGCTGATGTTGGTGATGGTTGAGCCATTCGTGGCTGCATACCAGTCGGTGCCGTTGTTTGGAGATATCTCGACAGTGATGTTGCTTCCAGGCTGTGTATTGAGCTCATTCCAGACCACATTTACTATGCCGGTGATGTTCTGTGTAGTGTTGATGGCATGGATGGTGAAGTTGCCTGTACTTATGGCAGGGAGGTTATATGAGGTCCAGTCAAGCGCCCTGTCGAAGAGCGTGATGCCGTCGGCATTGAGGTTGGCGAAGTACTGCTGGCCGAAGAATGTCCTTCTTTCGTCGGCAGTGCTGCCATCAGCAAGGGTGCCACCATCCTCCACGACAAGTATTTTTGCTGAGGTAGGATCGTCATCGTAATAGGCAAGCATCTGCACATCATTCACCCATCCTGAGATATTACCAAGGTTATTGGCAGAGGTGGTGACCGTAAGCAGGCCCAAGGGGAAGATGCTCGTGATGTAATGGCTATTGTCAACGATGTTGATATCTGTGCTTGAGCCTGAGATGCTGTCTCCTGCAGTGCCGAAGTCAAATTCGTCCCAGTTGGAACCTTCCATAGTGAGGATGGGAACTGCAACAGCCTTGAGCCAGGCAGTATTTCCTGAATTGACTGACTCTGAGATAACAACAACATCATAATCAGTAGGTGTCCATCCCTGATTAGTATCGATATAGGTGGTGACACTATGGCCTAAATCATTGGTGAGATGGTTCTTGAGAGGCACATCTTCGTTTGCAGCAGAGCAGTCTGCAGTAGAGCAGACCATAGCGATGTTCAAGGTGCCTGTAGCTGTATTGGTGAAAGAGACATTCCCCTGATTCCCGGTAACATCATTGGTGACTGCAATGCTGGAATTGTCATCAAAAGTATCATAATAGTTGTAGTTCATGTCAAGGGTAAAGAAGCTGGCGTTCATGCCCATGTTTCCAAGACTGTCGTTCGCATAGGCCTTCACGCTATGGCTGCCTTCGGCAAGCACAAGGAAGAGCGTATGGGAGCCTGTACAGCTTGTGCAGAGCGTAATGTTTGCTGCATCATCGACAGAATACCACAGGGCATCGACAGTCTCATCAAGCGTTATGTTCAGCATAGGTGTATGGTCTGCGATTGTTCCAGTGGGTGACACAACTGTCACGTTCGGACCGAGAGTATCGACTGTGAAGGTGACTGATGCCCAGCCAGTCTTGTTGTTGTTGTTGTTTGCATAGAGAGTCCATGTGTTTGAGCCCTGGGTGACATTCATGCCTGTCAGATTCATCTTGCAGGGTACGATAGTATGATTGGTAAGACCTCCATCATCAGTCCACCAGCATTGGCTCAACAGGCTCTTATTGGTGATGGTGTAATTGAGCTCTGTGATATTGAAGGCATAAGTAGTGGGCAGAGGATAATCAATAGAGATGAGAGGTGCTCCCGCATCAAGGATGAACAGCTCTGTCGAGTTGACCCAGCTGCTGTTGTCATGCCAGTCTCTGAGCTGCATGCCGCACTTCCAAGTCTCTCCCACGCTGAGATTTCCGTAGCCCAATGTAGCAGAGAAATTGGTTCCGTTCGGATAGTCGTTATTGTAGTTCTCTGTGAGCCAGAGCACACTGTTATTGTACCATTGCACTGTCACATTCATCAAATCATTATCAAGGTCAAACAGCGTTGCGTTGCAGTGGAGGTCCTCATAGGCAGTGTCAGTGCCGTTGGCTGAGGTCAAGGTAACAACAGGATCACTTGGAGCATAGTTCGGGAAGGCGGCAAACTCCACCACAAACCATCCGAAATCAGAGGTTCCTCCTGTTATTGTCCTGTGGATATGGAGTGTTGTGGCGTTAGTGAGGTTCGCAGTGTACCATAGGGCACCTACCTGTTGGTCTGCCTGAGTGCCTTTCCCGCCTTTCTGGTTGCCGGAGAGGAAAGCGATGGAACGTGATAGATTGACAGCAGTGGTAAGATTGATGTCTGCATCAGTCCCTGTCGTACCAAGGTGGAAAGTTCCCCTCTGTACTTTCTCCCTTCCAGTGAACTCTACCACATACCACGCGATGCCATTATTCTGACCATTATCATTGTCCCTCTGGAAATGTATACGTGTACTGTTGGTGAAATTTACCATCACTCCTGTATCACGTGCAGCCATACCTCCGCTGATATGCCAATTAGCGATCACAAAAGACTTATTGAGATTGACAGAGACGATATCCACATCACTGCTGGTAGATGTCATAAGGAAGGTGCCGTTCTGCACTTTTGCGCCATTGTACTGTATGGCCTGCCAGGCAAATGCTGCACCTGTGGCCTGATTAACGACTGCCTCAAGGTTGGTAGTGCTGGTAAGCCTGGACCTCATGTCATCATCTGTGCCCCACGCGCCGCTGGCATCATTGGAGAAGCTGGTGATAGGGAAGGTCTTATTGATGATAATGGCTGTGGGAAGTGCCACATTCGTCGTGACAGCGCTATGTGTGGCAGTGCCGTTCTGCACAAACACACCATGGCTGAATTCTGCAAGATACCATTGGATGGCGATGGTGTTGGCTTCAGAAGAGCTGGTGCGGGTGAATCTCACAGCAGTCGCATTGAGGAGATGGCCTTCGAGGAGCAGATTGTCAGGCCGTGTTCCTGCGCCGGTATAGCTGAAGATCAGCATGGAAGAGGAGGTGTTGACTGGAGAGGAGAAGTTAACTGTGAGGGAAGTTCCTGCCATACTTGCCGAACCGGACTGGACTGCCTTGATGACTGAATAGCTTCCTTCTGCGACAGCAGGATCGTCAGGCGTCAGTCTCAAGATGTAGTTCTGACCTGGTACGAGACGTCTTATCTCAACCCACTGGCCTTCGCACACCCTTTGCCTGAAGTTCCAGTCTTTGCACTTGAAGAGTGCATCTGAAACAGCTGTGACAGTGACGTCTGCATAAGCATAGTCGATTCTCGGATTGACCGCATACACCCTATCGAAACCATAGCCCGGATAGTCTGCAGGATCAAGTTCTGTATCAATCTCGAAGAGCGTTGAGACATTCTCAAAGATGGCTGCGTCCTTGATATCAATAGTATGGATAATAGAGTTGTTAAAGAGCAAGGAGATATCATATTCTCCAGGCTCAAGCTGCTCATCTGCATTGAGCATCCTCTCGCCCTCCGAAGTCTTGGCCAAGACTAAAACAGGTATCTCCTTTGAATTGTAGTCTGTGATAATGGAGAGAGACGGAGACACGAGATGCTGCATCTCAATTTCAGGCGCTGTGAGCAGGAATGAAGCCTCGGTAAGAGCAGAATCTGATGAGGTAAGAGTAATTCCATACGTGCCTAAGAGTATCTGGCTCTCCCGGAAGTAGGTGTAATTGAATGCATTCACGCCTTCGCTCACATTCAGCTGTTGCAGGACTGAGGAGGAATTGTCAGGCAGCGTCAGTCTAAGGTCGAGGGTGGCATTCTCTTGTGAGGTCACTTCGATAGAGACAAGCACAGGCTCGCTGACATTATACACTGCCTTGTCAGTCGTGATGGATGCAGTCATGTTCAGCACTGGCTTCTCCACTAGAGTCTTG
>CAZTOO010000101.1:0-4584 GCA_964615215.1 uncultured Methanosarcinales archaeon | reverse complement strand
CTGAAATTATTGAGCCCATGAAATCTGATCAAGAATCTCTGGATTCATGGCTGGATTTCCTTGCGAAACATCGGGAGGGTTGGCGTTCAGAAGCCCTTCGGGAAGCTTTTGATAATGATTATGTTGCCTGGGTTACCTCTGACGATGCACGATTCCTTCATGAAGCAGTATCTCTCCATGAATATTCCCGTAATGCCCACATCCCTCTCAACAGGAACTTCATCCTTCAGTTAGGCGTTCCGAGAGAAAGAGGCGTCTGGAGCGACGAGCATCAGGCCTACATCTATCCGCCCTATGATATGAACAAACTGGACGCTGTCCTTGACAAGCATCAGAGCGAGCTGGTGAAGATCCTCATGGGAGCCACACTCTACTATGCCTACCTCTCCCAGCAGGATGAACAGCATAGGCACATCATCATACGGGACAATGCCCCTATGATGCTTTCCCTGCGCCAACACCATCCTGAGGAATGGCAGTCTCTCATCACCTACTCTGCTTTCAAGACAAGCATCCTTGAATTTGTGGATAAGGGCAACACCATCCAGCTGGCAGTCAAGAACACCACAGAGAACCAGGCGACGCTTGAATGGAAAGTCACTGAGGAGATTATGAGGAAACATGCCATTCTTGCACGGGAAATCCTGCCACCGCATCTCTCCCTTTCCCCTTCATTGGTGACTGTCGGATGCGAACTGCCTGTCGCTGATAGGGTATGGGCATCGTTCTATGATGACGATGTTGCTTCTTTGACTGCCATCCATGATGCACTCAATGCGAGAGCGGCGAATCTTCTCGGACTGTTTGCAACGCAGGGGAGAAAATTCCTCGACGAGCACAAGCAGGAAGATTATGCTGCTATGATCTGCGAAGCTTTCCAGTCGCTCTTCTCTTTCTACAGGCTTGACTATTCTCAAGTGCAGAATGGTGTTGAGCATATAGGCAGGCTTGTCGACAGCCATGCTCTCTACCCCTGGCCTGACACTATCAGGGAGAATGCTTCGCTGCATCTGGGGAAACTCCTCGAGCCTCTCTCTGTCAGCTCTTACTGCAGGGTCCAGGATGCCTCTTCCTTCCCCTTTCCTCTGAAAGGGAATGTCCTCCTGCTCCAACCAGGAGAGTTCCCCCATGTCAGCAAGGAGACATTTGCCGCACTCCACACCAGGCTTCTTGATTTTTTCAGGCATGATATCAACGCATTGGCAGGGCATTATGCCTCTTCCCTTGAATTTGCTGATTTCGGCGCCTCCAACAGGCACGGCACTCTCTACGACGGCTGGTTCCAGTGGATAGACAACCCTTATGTGCCTTCTGCATCTCCCGACGTCCTCTTCCCCTTTTATGAGCGCTATTCCCTTGAAAAAAGAATAGGCCTCTCTGATGAAGCAGGAAGAGAGCTTTCTTTCAGAGACTACTACTACACGTATGCGCCATTCCACCGCCTTGCGCGCTCTGTGCGAAGCCTCTACCGGTACGAGAATTACCTTTTAGGCAGCGATTTCCTCAGGGCAGAGGAGATACATCCCCGCCGCACTCCAGACATGATACGGAGGAACAGCGACATTCACGCCTATCATCTCCACAACCTCGCCAGATGCGTTTCTGAAGCTGTCTCCGCTTTTATCCCGTCGCTGAAGACACTCCCTTCTTCTGACGAGAGAATGCCCCTGATCTCTCCTTCACCTGCTGCTGCCTATGAGCATGAGGATGCCAGGAGAGCATACGGCCTGCCTTTCATGCAGGGCATACATCACTGTCTATCGCTCATGGAGCAGGAACTGCCTATCCGTTGACATCCCTGGTGAGCTCATAGCCTATGGTGGATGCGAAGAAATCGCTTATCTGCCTGTTCAGGGTGATGAAGTAAGGGATGTAGAGCGTGATGCTCTTGCTCTTCATTGTCATCGAGATCTTTACCAGCTCTTCCTCTTTCTTTCTGTTCTCCTGGACAAGGACGTCCATCTTCTGATGGTCGAATCTCCTGAAGAGCCTGTTCCATTCCCTGTACTGCTCCTGCATCGACTGCAACTCAGAGAGGAACATCTTATGGGGGACAATCTTTGTCGCCTTCATCGTCTTTGCAATATCGCGCATGGTGTCGCAGAGCGATTCTGCGTTCCATATGGTGATGTAGAGGAATGTGGAGCCTTCAGTGATGTTGGTGAATTTGTTCAGCAGCCTTTCGCAGAAGTTGGTGAGACGGTTGTTATAGGCCTCTGCGGAGATCACCAGGTTGCAGCTCTCCTCTCCCGGTTTTTCAAGCGCCTCGATGCAGTTCTCAAATACCATGGTTGCAGAATGAAAAAGCTTGTTGAGACTTGACATGAAATGCTCATGGCCGTACTCATTCTCCTTGTGGATCTCCAGCTCATTGCTCTTCGTCTCCAGCACTTCAAAACCAACAAGCTCCTTATGCACGCGGTTGATGACCTCTTCCCTCTGCTTCAGGGAGAGATTCTGGAGTATCAGGTGGTCATAGCCTGTCTTGTGCACTGTGGAGAGGATGAACTTCAGGTACTTGTCTGAGAAGGTGCTGACATCAAGCTCCAGTCTGCGTTCATAGAACTTGTCCTCGCTCCGGATGAAATAGGAGATCTTGTTGTTGCTCGTATGGCAAATCAGCTTGTCCGCATCCCTTATCTTATTCTTGAGGAGCCATTTCCTGGGGAGAGAGACCATTCTGGTGTTTCCATGGCGCACCACTTTCCTCATGAGTTTGTATTTTTCAGCCATTCTTCCATCCCCTTTGCGTTGTCGTTGGCTCAGCCAGATGATGCAGGTATGTAGAAGCCGCTAGTTTATAAATAAAATGTAAGTTTTCTGTTTTTTGCATATCCCTCTGGGAATGGACATCCCCTCCTGCGCTTTCAGAAACCTTTAAATAAAGCGTATGAGTAAGAGGGAGTATGCTCGGAGCCATCTTAGTGATAGTGGTGATTGTCCTTGTAGTGTTCTTCCTCTTCAGCGTACTGAAGAATCTCGTGAAGGCGCTGCTCTACACTCTTCTCCTCTGTCTGGTGGTGTTCGGTGCCATGGGCATCATGGTGTATACTGATATAGTCAACTTCAGACAGCAGGCAGCAGACTCAAAGAATCTTTTCCTGCTGGAGAAGGATGGGGCGCTGCTTGCAGGCATCGTGCTTTCCACAGACCATGACGACGAAAAAGAGCTTTCGGTGATGACTGTTGAGCCTCCCCAGATGGAGCAGTACTCCAGGCTTTACAGCGAGGGAAAGCTTTCAGCCATCAGAGGCAGTGAATTCTTCAAGGTGGTTGTCTTCAATGAGAAGGCGCTTTCAGGCTATTATGCAGACTCAGATTTCACCATACATAATTACACACTGGACCAGAAGGCAGTCTCCAGGATAGTGACGAGTGATGAGCCCTATGTGACGTTCAAGGCAGAGCTGACGAGGGCGAATGAGGTGGATGCAGACTATCTCAGCGAGCTGGATGACTATTTCCTCCAGGACAGGGCAGATGAGGGAAGCGCGTCAAACGACTTCAGGGCAACATTCTTCTATGCTGTCGTCAAGGACATGCTGTTCGAGAGCAAAGTCCAGGGCACTGTCTATCTGGTGAAGAAATACAAGGAAGGCAGTGTCATGATCGAGCCTGGAAGCTTCCTCTTCACGATGGTGAAATGGATGCCTACCACGTTCTTCTCCCAGGTGTTCGAGAGCATGAAGGAGAAGGCGAAAGATGTGGTAAGGGCAGCAGGAGCCAAAGCGATAGAGGCAGGCTCTGGGAAAGTTTCAGGTTATATTAACAATACGAATGTATAGCGGCAGTGTAAAAAGGGGTGTTTTTCATGGCAATCAAGGATCTGATGTTCTGGAAAAAAAAAGAGGGAGGCATGGACAAAGGCATTGGTGATGATTCTCTCCTGAAACCTTCAGGCGAGATGCCGCCTGAGATCCATGACAGGATAGGCTATGGCGAGCAGGATCCTCTTTCTCCTGGCAGTGATTTCGGCCCGCAGCCTGCTTTTGGCGGTGCCCAACAGTACCCACCTCAACATGATCCCTACAGCTCCCCTGATGCCCCCTCAAGCTTTCAGGAGCAGCATGCCTATGGGCAGCAGAACCAGCCCTATCAGCAATCTTCCTCTTCAGCATCCTCCAGGGATTTTGAGATACTGAACAGCAAGCTTGACACCATCAAAGCTTTGCTGGAGAACCTGAACCACAGGGTGACTGCCATAGAGCAGATTGCCAAAGGAGAGCAGCAGCAACAGCAGAGACGGCAGTGGTGATGTGTTTATTCTGATTAGTCTTCTGTTGTTAGGTCTTTACGGCTTTTCTTTCTGAGCTTTCATTGTCCTGGACTCCCCACACACTCTTCGGAGAAGAAAAAGCATATACCCTAAAATAAAAGGGTGTCTTTTTCCTTTCTTACCCCACTTTCCCAAAGATTACATTTTTCTTAAATACTAGTTCTGCTTTCTTATGTTCCTGTCTGAAGGAGGATAAGGTGTCGAATATCGGTCTCCCTAAAACCACCAATGTTCTTCTTGCACCAGGTGCTCCTCCTTCTTTTCTTTTCATAACCCTTAAATAATCCCGCTTCCTTTTTCTGCCTATG
>CAZTOO010000100.1:0-4665 GCA_964615215.1 uncultured Methanosarcinales archaeon | reverse complement strand
GCTCTGCTCCTGTTGGGACCTGTGAAAGTGGCGTATGCTGCTGCAAAGCAGAGCATCCCGATGGTGAATGACGCCTGGTACAACTCGCTGACGAAAATCAAAGAGAACTCAGAACCTGATGCCATCATAACGTCATGGTGGGATTTCGGCCACTGGTTCAAGGCATTGGCAGACAGGCCTGTCACCTTTGACGGTGCCTCGCAGAATAGGCCTATGGCGCACTGGGTGGGGCAGATTCTTATTGAAAACGACGAAGAGAGAGCAATAGGCCTTCTCAGGATGCTGGACTGCGGTAGCTCATTAGGGTTTGAGTGGCTTGACCATTATGTGAATGATACCCCAAAGAGTGTTGAGATTATGAATAAGATAGTCATCATGCCAAAGGAAGAGGCACGAGAGTATCTCAAGCAGTATATGGAAAATCCGGATGAAGTGCTGAGATACACACACTGCGATCCTCCCGAGGCCTTCTTCATCACCTCCCAGGACATGATAGGGAAATCCGGCGTGTGGGGACATTTTGGGGTATGGAATTTCACAAAAGCACACATGTATAATACGTACAGGGAAAGCAGCAAAGAAGACTTTATCAAAACGATGAGAGAGAAGTATAATTACACGTCAGCAGAAGCGAACAATCTCTACACCACCTTCAGGACGAAAAGCGACCAAGAGATTAACAGCTGGATTGCAGACTGGCCGAGCTATATGGGCGGCACCCAACTTTGTCAGGACAATGGAGATACCTTGCTCTGCCCCCAGCCCCAACAGGGACAGGTCATCCCGATAACAGTAGATAAAGATACGTTTGAAACCTATATCCAGACACCGGACAAGAAAGTCTATCCTGTATCAGTAGTGTATATGACAGACGACGACGTGGTGGAAAAGAGGTTTGCAGGCCCAGATGTCGCAAACATAGGGTTTTCTGTCACCCTCATCTACGACGGGAAGAACTACATGAGCATACTGACAGCTCCCCAGACAGCACCCTCACTGTTCAACAGGCTCTTCTTCATGAAAGGCCACGGCCTGAGGCACTTCACCCTCTTCTCCGACGAGCAGGCCTTCACCGGGGAGAGGATTATGGTATGGAAAGTGGATTGGGAAGGCGGAGAGAAGATAGACCTCATCGTCCCTAAGACAGAAGTGAAGAGCGGCGACACTGTCAGGGCGAACTATATAGGGTTCTTCGAGAACGGCACGATTTTTGATTCTTCAATCAACAGCTGGCAGGAATTGGGAGTGACAAAGGACTCCAACTTCAGCCTTTACCAGACCAACCCGTTGGAATTCGTCACCGGCACCAACACCCTCATCCCAGGCTTTGAGAATGCTGTGCTGGGCATGAAGATTGGCGAAGAGAAGATAGTCACTGTGCCTCCTGAGGAGGGTTATGGAACGACAGAAGGAGAGTTTGCCAACAAAACGCTTATCTTCAAAATCAGGATTGAAGCCATCAGCTAGCTCGCTGTTCTTATCCGTACACTTTCTTGACTCTAATTCTCAGAATCCAAGATACCACAATGAAGGCCAGCAGATTGACAAAAAAAGCGATAAGCACATACTTCCATGCATACACATCCCAGAAGAAGAGGCTGATGAGGAGATAGAGCAGCAAGAGGAGGTTGATGATATAGAAGAGAACGAACGCCACATTGCGGTAATCCTCCTTGTGTGAATACCTGATTTTTACCATGGGAAATATAAGGCTCTTCTGGTTTATAAGGGTTTGTACATGATGGCATTGGTAAGCCTGTGGTGCTTTTTCCTTTAAGTCCGGGAGCATCAAGCCGTAACAGCCTTAGCCACCCAACACTACTCTTCAGAATCGTTGTCTGAGGAAGACCATGATGGCACACAAACCATAAGGTATTTTAATGAAAGCGCATTCTGTACGGCTATGAAAATCCCAAAGCTTCTCTTCGGCACTGCAGGAGTGCCTCTCTGCTCCAAAGACCGCTCAACCCTGGCAGGCATCCCTGTAGTCAAGAAGCTCGGTCTTGACGCCATGGAGATTGAATTCGTGAGAGGGGTGAAAATGACCAACAACCTGGCAGAAGAGGTCGGGAGGAAGGCAGCAGAAGAGGAAGTGGTGCTGACCTGCCACGACCCCTATTACATCAATCTCGCCTCTGACGACGCCAAGACCAAAGGCATGAGCAAGAGCCATATCCTTGAAAGCGCAAGAAAGACATCGCTGGCAGGCGGCTATAGTGTCGTGTTCCATGCAGCCTATTACCAGAAGAGGACTCCTGAAGAGACCTATCTGAGGACAAAGGATCAATTGGGAAAAGTCATCCAGACACTCAAGGATGAGAACATAAAGGTATGGATACGGCCTGAAACAACAGGAAAACCTTCACAGTTAGGGACTGTAGAGGAGACCATCAGGCTTTCTCAGGAGCTGGACCAGGTACTGCCATGCGTGGATTTCGCCCACCTGCATGCACGAAGCAACGGAAAGATGAACACTCTGGCTGAATTCAGGAAAGTCCTTGAACAGCTCGAAAAAGAGCTGGGAAGAGAGAGCCTGAAAAACATGCACATCCACCTGTCAGGCATCAATTATGGGGAGAAAGGCGAGAAGAACCATCTATTCCTCAAGGACAGCGACATGAATTATAAGGACCTCTTGGCGGCATTGCGTGAATTTGACTGTAAGGGAGTGGTGATCTCCGAAAGCCCTAACATAGAGGAAGATGCCATCCTCATGAAGAAGGAGTTCTATAAAAAGATATAAATAGGAAAAGGCTTATAGTATGAGGAAGAGGTAAAAAAGGTGGTCTATATGAGAAAATCAATGATGGTCTTCATTATTCTTGCCGTAGTCATGCTGATGACAGCCTGCATCCAGCAGTTGGATGAAGAGAAGGCGCTCCAGCAGCCTGAAACAGCTGCGCCGACAGAGCCCACCTCTCCCTCAACAGAGACCCAGCCTTCTGCTCCAGAAACACCTCCCCAAGAGACAGTAACACCCACTCCCACGACACCTGAAGAGACAGCGCCTGCGGAGCAAACAGCTCCAGCAGAGACTGCAACCACAGAACCTACGCCGCCTGAAACCTCTGAGACAGTGCCTGAAGAAAGCGCTATGACAGCAGTAGGAGACACAAAAGACGAGCAGGATGCTGCAGCAATGGTCAATGAGTATCTGACACTGAGAAAAGAAGGGGATATTGACAACCTCTACACCTATTATGTCTTCAACAATGGAGGCTATACTGAAGAGAATCCTCAGGTCCAGGCTGGCATCATCAACAGGATCAAAGGAAGCAACGGCCTCTATGCCCTGACTGACTATGAGATGCTGTCCTCAAAGAAGATCACTGACCAGGAATTCATCCAGTACTACATCAAGTACACCTTCGACAGGTTCGGCAAGTTCTGGCTGGGGTATGACCTCTATCTGGTCAGGGTGAGAGTCACCACAGACCCTGCAGATGTCGGAGAGAAGCTCAACAAAGACTTCTATCCTGATGACACTGGCGTTTCCTATTTCTTCGTCGTGAAGAAAGAGGGAGCATACAAGCTCATCTATACTGACACCCAGATAAGCTTCCATCAGGTGGTATAATCCTTTTTTCTTAGAATTCTTCCCTATTGTTTGATAATGCCGTAGCCTATGAGCCTGAACCTGTTGCCTATCCTTCGTGAGATAGTCACTCTGGAGCCTGGATGCGCGCAGACAGGCAGCCTGAGCTGAGATTCCACAAGATTCTTCCCTAGCTTAGTCACTATGCCCACTGTCGCAGCAGAATTGACATTCAGCATAAGCACTTCATTCATCTTGATAGGGTCAACCTTCAGGTTCTCTTTGGTCCCTACCACACGCTCCAGAAGATTGGTCTCCAGCTTGAGATGGTTCCATACCTGAGGCAGCTTTCCTGGAATACCCACAACATGGCCTGTCAGGGAGTCTGATTTCGTGATGCAGGGGTCCAATGAGGTGGCCAGCGCAATAGAGCCTCCTGGGCCTACATGGTCGAGCATGATGCCTCCAGAACTCAGGCCTATGATTGTTGTCCTGATAGGATAATAATTTTTTTTGTTCATCTCCTGAACTTCCCTTCCTGGCCGCAATTCAATCTCGTCGCCGAGCTTGAAAGAGCCCTGCACAAGAGAGCCGCCCAGGACTCCGCCATGAAGCTTCCCTATCTCTGCGCCTGGCCTGTTGATGTCAAAGCTTCTGGCAAGGAACATCAATGGCTCAAGAGAGGGGTCTCTTTTCGGCGTGACGATAGTCTCTTCAATAGCCTTGATGAGGGCAGAGATATTGATGCCGTGGAATGCTGAGAGGGGAATGATGGGTGCTTTTTCATAGTCAGTGCCTTTCAGAAATTCCTTGATTTGCTGATAGTTCTTCAGCGCCTGCTCTTTCGTGACGAGATCTATCTTGTTCTGCACAATAACGATATTCTTGATCCCACAGATGTTCAAGGCCATGAGATGCTCTCTCGTCTGGGGCTGGGGACACTGCTCGTTTGCTGCGACAAGCAGCAGAGCGCCGTCCATGATAGTGGCGCCGGAAAGCATGGTCGCCATCAGGCTCTCGTGGCCTGGAGCATCCACGAACGAGACTGTCCTGGACAGGACAAACCCTTCTTTGGGTGTTGCCGAATAGTCACCTTTCTTATTCTTGTAGAAGGTGGCGTTTGCATAACC
>CAZTOO010000099.1:0-4674 GCA_964615215.1 uncultured Methanosarcinales archaeon | reverse complement strand
CATATCAGGCCGCATAACAAGGAAAGTTTCAGGAGGCTTTTCAATGAGTTCACCATTAAATATGTCGCCTTTGACACCCCTGTCTTTTTTTATCTTGACAGGCTCTACAAGCTGGATAAGTCATCGCCGGGATATCTCTTAAGGAGAATGCTGAAGATATTTGGACTCTACAGGACAGCAGTCTTCATCATCGCAAGGAAATAAGAGGACTATCATGGGTCTCATCACCTTGGCGTGGGGAGTGGCGTTCATCAGGGCTGGATTGGGGTTTTAGCGAGAAGTGTATCCTTTTGGCACTGAAAATGTACATAAAACATAAAAACCCAGAGAATCCCATTGTGCCCATGAAACGTTACCTTACTGCAATAGGCCTGGCAGCTCTTCTGATGATAGGCTACCAGCCCAGAGGGCATATCCCCCAAAACTATTTTCTCAGCCCACCTGTCGCGACAGCAGTTCTGGAACCTCAGCAGGAAGACACGGTGAAGATAGGCTCTTTCAATATCCAGATATTCGGAAAGGCAATGATGGCCAAGGAGGATGTGATGGAATATCTTGCGGACATCGTCAAGGAGTTTGACATCCTTGCCATACAGGAAGTCCGCAATCCGACAGGAAAACCTGTGGAAGCGCTGGTGAACAGGGTGAATGAAGAGCATCCAGGATATTCTTACCTTATCAGCCAGCCGTTGGGGAGGTCCTCTACCAAAGAGGAGTATGCCTTCATCTATCAGACGCAAAGAGTTGAGTTTAAAGAAGGGAGTGATTATGTTTATGATGATTCCCAGGATACGTTCGAGAGAGAGCCTTATATCGCCTGGTTCTCGTCAGGAGGGTTCGATTATGTCTTGGTGGACATCCACACAAAGCCAGATGACGCGACAAAAGAGATCATGGCGCTTGAGGAGGTGGTGAAAGACGCATTGAGGCGCATATCTGGCGAGAGAGATGTCATCATCCTCGGAGACTTCAATGCAGACGGCAGGTATTTCTCAGAGGCGGTAGATACAGGGATACGGGGAAAAGACTTTGTCTGGGCAATACCAGACAGCATGGACACCACAGTCGCAGCAAGCGAGAATACCTATGACAGGGTGGTGTTCCTGGCTGCATATACAGGCGAGGACTACACAGGAGAATCTGGAGTGATGGTGCTGGAGGATATGTTCGGTATAACGAAAACAGAGGCAAAGAGGATCTCTGACCATTACCCTGTGTATGCAGTCTTCTCGACAACACATGATTCGATGTAGGCCTCTCTTCACTGGCTTCAACAGCTGATTGGTATTATTCTTAAGGAAATTTTAAATACAGAGCCCACCTTCTCTCTTCTATGCCAGGGGGAAAGGAGAGGAAGATGCACAAGAGCCAGCAGATAGTGCTGTTCTCACTTATTTCTTACTACGACCGCATGAACAGGAAATTCTCTGAAGGCCATGTGGCAGTCTATCTTTCCAAGGCGATGTTCGTGGCAGTCTTCAAGCAGCTGAACCCCATAAGCAGGGAAACACGCACTATCTACAAGATCCTGGAGTTCCTGGAGAAGAAGCGTTACATCTCCTACCAGGGCAGGAGGATGAAGATAACGCCAAAAGCAAGGAGATTCTACGACAGGAAGCTCAAGGAGATGAAGCCCTTCATGAAGCTGATTACGACTCCGGATCAAGTCCTTTTCTCGACCCTGAAGAGAGCCCAGACAGTCCTGACTGAGATGGTGTAAGGTTCTTATTCCCGCTCTTTACTAGCCCTTAAACAGAAGCCTACTCTTCGAATGGATAGTCTCATTAAAATGGACCTTTCAAATACGAATCCGAAGAGTAGTGTGGGGAGCAGAGCAATCAAACTAAGGAAGAAGAATATCACATCGCCTCTAATCTCTTTATCCTTTCAGCGATAGGCGGATGTGTGGAGAACATCTTCTGCATCAGCGACATCTTCTTCTGCCTGAAAGGCACTGAGATGAACAGATGCGCAGTCGCCTTATTCGCCCTGTCCACCAGAGGGTCAGGATCTTTCGAAATCTTCTTCAAGGCGTTGGCAAGGCCCTGAGGATAGCGTGTCAGCATAGCACCTGAAGCATCTGCAAGATATTCCCTTTTCCTGCTGATGGACAACTTAATCAATTGACCGATAAGAGGAGCAAGTATGGCAAACACCAACCCCACCACTATCAGTATCAGCCCGATATACCCAGAATCCCTGTCCCTGCTCTTTCCTCCCCACAGGAACATACGGAGGATAAAATCAGACAGTAGAGTGACCAATCCCACCAACACAGCAGTCAGCATCATGAACCTGATGTCATAATTCTTGATATGCGACATCTCATGTGCCACCACCCCCTCAAGCTCCTGCCTGTTCAGCTTCTGCATCAGGCCTGTAGTCACGCAGATGACGCCATGTTTGGGATCTCTTCCGGTGGCGAACGCATTCAATGCAGAATCATCAATCACATACGCTTTTGGTGTGGGTATTCCTGCCGCGATAGCCAATCCCTCCACGGTGTGATACAGGTGCGGGAATTCCTCCCTCGTCACAGGCCTGGCGCCTGACATGGAGAGTATCATGTTGGCTCCTGCAAAATAAGAGATGAGCACATAGATGATGGAAAACAATATTGCCATGGACAGGCCGAAGTACATGCTGCTGAAGTAATACCCTATAAATGCGCCAAGCACCCCTATAATCAGGATGAAGAGCACCATCATAAAGAAACTTCCGAACTGGTTCTTCCGTATCTCATCGAAAAAGTTCACAAATGCCATGGTCCATCACGGAAAAAGAGAGATAAAAAAAATCACTCGAAAGAGACTTTGACAGCTTTCTTCTCCTCTGCAGTCGCCTCGAAGCTCTTCTCCTCATTGAAGCCGAGCATTCTGGAAAAGAGGTTGTTCGGGAACACCTGTATCTTGGTGTTGAACTGCATCACGATGTCGTTGTAGAACTGTCTGGCATAGGAGATCTTGTTCTCAGTGCCTGCCAATTCCTCTTGAAGCTGCTTGAAGTTCTCATTCGCTTTCAGCGTAGGATAGTTCTCTGCCACAGCAAACAGGCTTTTTAGCGTCTGTGAAAGCATATTGGACGCTTTAGCCTTTTCGGCCATCGTGCCTGCGCCTAACATCGCAGCCCTTGCCTTTGTCACATTCTCAAACACAGATTTCTCGTGCTTGGCATAGCCCTTGACAGTCTCCACCAGGTTCGGAATGAGGTCATTCCTCCTCTTGAGCTGGACGTCAATCTGCGCCCAGGAGTTCTTGACCTGGTTCTTCAGTCTTACCAAACTGTTGAAGAGCCCTATGACGATGAGCACCAATAACACAACGATGCCCAATAAAACCCACATCGCGATATTTGCAATTGCCATGTACATCCCCTCTTTGAACGATAAATGATACTGTTAGAGCAATCCAACAAGAGCCACTATTTAAAACTAATGGATAATGAAAGGGAAAAGAGGAGATGTTGGTGGAGGTTCATGTTTCTTATACGACGAATAAGAATTCGAGAACCCAGTTGCAAAGCTGTTAACGTTCTGCATTTCCCGATCCGTTAAGCCCAGGAGTCCCCAACGCTAAAAGCTTAGGACACCCAACACCACTCTTCAGATGGTGTGTAAGGAAGGGTATGACAACTGCCGAAAAAACTCTAATTCTGCCCGGAATATTTCCGGTTTTTCCTGGCATAAGCTTATTAAGCGCAAAATCTAGTAGAGATGCATGAAAATCAAAGACATGCCGTACGAGAACCAGCCTCAGACCAGACTTCTAGAGGCAGGACCTGAAGCACTGAGCAATGCAGAACTCCTGGCCATCATCATGCGCACAGGCATCAAGGAGAAGAATGTCATGGAGCTCTCGAACGAGCTCTTCAGGCGCTATCCCCTCCACACCCTTCCCGCAACATCTGTGCATGAGCTGAAGAAGATGTTCGGGATAGGAGAGACTAAAGCAGCACAGATAGTCTCATTCTTCGAATTAGCAAGGAGAAGCTCCTATTCAGTGCAGAAGAGCAAACGTGAAATCAGGAATTCGAAGAGCGCGTACGAGCATTTCAAACCCATCTTACAGGACAAGAAGCAGGAGCATTTCTATGCGATATTTCTCGACGCAAGAAAGAAGATAATAACGCAGCATCTTCTTTTTCTTGGAACGAACAACGCAGCCCTCATCCATCCTAGAGACATCCTGGCGAAAGCCATCTCTGCCAATGCCTCTTCCTTCATCATGGTGCACAACCATCCATCCGGAGATGCAACGCCCTCCAGAGAAGACATAGAAGTCACGCAGAGGCTCTCCCAGAACGCAGAACTGATGGACATACCGCTGCTCGACCACATCATAGTGGGGCAGGACAGCTATTACAGCATGCGGGACATGGGCATCATCTAGGGAAAAGCTTAAATAAGAGTTATACATCATGTATAACTATGCAAGGCAAGACAATGATATGCAGGACAAAGAGATGGGGGAACTCCATAGGAGTCATATTGCCGAGAGATATCCTCACTGAGATGGGTATTGGAGAAGGTGAAGAGATTAACATTGAAGTGAGGAAGAAAGAGAATCCATTACGGAAGCTGTTTGGCGCCGGAAAGGATAACCCCATCACAAGGAAGGATATCCGACAGATGAGAAAAGAATGGGAGAGTAAATACAGATGAGATACTGCATGGAT
>CAZTOO010000098.1:0-4785 GCA_964615215.1 uncultured Methanosarcinales archaeon | reverse complement strand
TGTTCTCGACATATGCCCTCTCCTGCGAGGCATAGCCTGGCTGAAGGGCGATCTTAAGGACAAAGAATTCCGTGGTGTGCCTGAAGAAATGCCGTATCTCTTCCCTCTCCTTCTCTCCAAGCTTATGCTTATGCTCCAGGAACTTCAGCTCTTCAATATTGAACGAGGTCATGCCTATGTTCGGTTTCTGTATGTCCCTGATGTGCTGGCCTCTCTTCAGGACGTCAATCAGATAGCAGCTGTCGAGCAGGATGAGGTTGGGCGGGGCGTCAGTGATGCTATACCTCCTGATGTTCTGATTGAGCTCTATCATGGTGTATTGCAGTGTTCTCTTCTTAATTAATGTTTCCCAAAGGAGAAGCTTTAAATAAAAGATATGCAGCCTCTTTCCCAGGTTTTCATAGTTTCAGGAATAAAAAGAGGGGATGTCAATGGATAAGAATATGATGTTTATTCTCTGGTTCGACCAATTAGGGATAGAGGATGTCCCTCTGGTAGGGGGGAAGAATGCCTCTCTGGGTGAGATGTACAGGGTGCTGACTCCTAAAGGGATTCTCGTGCCGAACGGCTTTGCAGTCACTGCCTATGCCTACCGCTATCTCATCGAGAAATCAGGCGCCAGGGAGAAGATACAGCACATCCTCTCAGACCTCAACACCTCAGACATGCATAATCTCTCCGCGAAAGGCCTGAAAATAAGGAATCTCATCCATTCCCTTGAATTCCCTCCTGAGCTGAAGGATGCGATTGTGGAATCCTACAGCCATCTGGAAAAGCAGTACGGCGAGCATGTGGATGTGGCTGTCAGGAGCTCTGCCACAGCAGAGGACCTGCCTGATGCGAGCTTTGCAGGCCAGCAGGAGACCTATCTCAATATTGTAGGGCCTGAGGCGTTGATCGAGGCATGCAAGAAATGCTTTGCATCCTTGTTCACCAACCGCGCTATTTCTTACCGCCAGGACAAGGGCTTTGACCACTTCTCCATCGCATTGTCCATAGGCGTGCAGAAGATGGTGAGAAGCGACAAGGCCTCTTCAGGAGTGATGTTCTCCATCGATACGGAAAGCGGATTCAAGGATGCTGTGTTCATCACCTCTGCCTATGGCCTGGGAGAGAATGTCGTGCAGGGGGCTGTCAATCCTGATGAGTTCTATGTCTTCAAGCCCACCCTAAAACAGGGCTTCATGCCTATCATCTCAAAAAACCTCGGCGAGAAGAAGATCAAGATGATCTATGCGTATGACAGCCATCATAAGAGGTCTGTCAAGAACATTGATGTTGCCGACGAGGACAGGAGGCATTTCTCCATCACCGACGATGAAGTGCTGACGCTGGCGAAATGGGCTGTCGCCATAGAGGAGCATTATTCCTGGAAGGCAGGCCGCTTCAAGCCCATGGACATGGAATGGGCGAAAGACGGCCAATCTGGCCAATTGTTCATCGTGCAGGCACGGCCAGAGACTGTCCAGTCGAGAAAGGACCTGAGCAAAATAGAGACGTTTGTGCTGAAAGAGAAAGGGAAAGTGCTGGTGCAGGGCCATTCGGTCGGAGAGAAGATAGGGGCAGGCAAGGCGCATGTGATCAAGGATGTGCACGACATCTCTCAATTCCAGAAAGGGGAAGTGTTGGTAACAGACATGACTGATCCTGACTGGGAGCCTATCATGAAGATAGCCTCTGCCATAGTGACAAACAGAGGGGGAAGGACCTGCCATGCAGCCATCATCTCACGCGAGTTAGGTATTCCCTGTGTTGTTGGCACCCTGGACGGGACTGAGAAGATTCATACAGGCCAGGATGTCACAGTCTCGTGCGCAGAAGGCGAGGACGGCTTTGTGTATGAAGGCGTGCTGAAGTTTGAAGTCCAGAAACTGGACCTGAATGCTGTTCCAAGGACCAAGACCAAGATCATGATGAATGTCGGCAATCCCGACCAGGCTTTTGCGCTCAGCTTCCTGCCGAACGACGGTGTGGGGCTGGCAAGGGAGGAATTCATCATCAACTCCTACATCAAGATCCATCCGAAGGCACTGCTGGACTACCATAATGTGACTGACAAGGCTGTGAAAAAACAGATTGATGAGCTCACTGCAGGCTATGCTGACAAGAAGCAGTATTTCATAGACAAGCTGGCACAGGGTGTGGCCAGGATTGCAGCTGCCTTCTACCCGAAAGATGTCATCGTCAGGATGTCTGACTTCAAGAGCAATGAATATGCCAACCTGATAGGAGGCAAGGCCTTCGAGCCGCATGAGGAGAATCCCATGATCGGGTGGAGAGGGGCCTCCAGATACTATTCAGCAGGCTATGCAGATGCTTTCGGCCTGGAATGCATGGCGATGAAGAGAGTCAGGGATGAGATGGGCCTCACTAATGTCAAGCTCATGATCCCGTTCTGCAGGACAGTCAAGGAAGGCATGAAAGTCCTGGAAGAGATGGAGAAATACGGCCTGCGGAGAGGCCAGAACGGGCTGGAAGTGTATGTGATGTGCGAGATTCCGTCCAATGTCATCCTGGCAGACCAGTTCTCAGAGATATTTGACGGCTTTTCCATCGGAAGCAATGATCTGACGCAGCTCACTCTTGGTCTGGACAGGGACTCTGCATTGGTGTCGCATATCTATGATGAGAGGAATGACGCAGTGAAGTCTCTGATACGCCAAGTCATCAAGACAGCCCATGAGAGGCAGAGGAAGATAGGCATATGCGGGCAAGCACCCTCAGATTTCCCAGACTTCGCTGAATTCCTTGTCGAGTATCGGATTGATTCTATCAGCCTGAATCCTGACACTGTCGTCAAGACCAAGCTGAGAATAGCAGAGAAAGAGAAACAATTGGGGATATGGCCTTAAGCTGTTTTGGTTCTTTTTCTTCTTTGTTTGTTAGTCTCACTTCTTACTTTTTTAGAGTCAGCTTCTGTTGCTTCTGCAGCCAGACTTCTGTTCCTCAGGCCGCCTGAGCTTTGGAAAAAAGCTGAATAGCTTAGGCACCTCAACACTACTCTAAAGAGTAAAAGTCAAAAACAACGATTACGGCAAAAAGTCTCCATCTGTATATCGACAGCTTTAAATATCCTTCCTGTTCTGTTTTAGAGAGGTTAAGGTGTTATCATGCTTCCTATCGACCCCAAATTCCTCACCATCATCATCTTCATGCTTGCGTATATCTTCATCATCTCATTCTATAACAGGAAATATATCGTCGTGTGGATATCGGTGATTGTGCTTCTGCTCTTAGGCATCCTTACTCCCATGGTGGCATTGAAGGCTGTCAACTGGAATGTCATCATGCTGTATTTCGGTATGCTCTTCGTGAGCGAAGTCTTCATGTTCTCGAAGATGCCTGATTATCTTGCCACGCTCTTCACCTCCAAGGCGAAGAAAGTGAGTGTTGCATTGATCATCATCTGCGCCTTCTCTGGATTCCTTTCCATATTCCTCGAGAATGTGGCTGTGGTGCTGCTGGTGGCTCCGATTGCGCTGAGCATAGCAAAGAAAATCGACACCAATCCTGTGCCGCTGTTTGTCGGGATTGCCATATCCTCAAACCTCCAAGGTGTTGCGACCCTCATCGGTGACCCTCCGAGTATGCTTCTTGCAGGCTTTGCCAAGATGAACTTTAACGACTTCTTTTTCCTGAAAGGGAAGCCGAGCATCTTCTTTGCTGTGGAGATAGGCGCGATTGTCTCTCTCCTGGTGCTGTACTATTTCTTCCATAAGCATGACGCTCCCATGCACGAGCTGGAGAAGGAGAACTATATCTCCATCGTCCCCACGCTTCTGGTGACAGGGCTGGTGGTCTCTCTCATCCTCGGCTCTTTCCTCACGACATGGGAATACACCACTGGCTTCTTATGTGTGGTGTTCGGCATCTTCAGCTTCATCTGGTATTTCATCTACATGAAAGGCAAGGAAGTGAAGAAGTTCCTGCTTGACATGGACTGGCTGACAGGCATCTTCCTGATAGGCCTGTTCGTGCTGGTGCAGAGCCTTGTCCTTCAGGGAGTGATGGATGATATCGCCAATTTCATCCTCGGCATAGGAGGAGGCAACAAGCTCTTTCTCTATATGCTGCTGGTAGGCACAGCAGTGGTGATCAGCGCGTTTGTGGATAATGTGCCGTTCCTTCTGGCCATGCTGCCTGTGGTGCAGATCATCACCCATAACATAGGCACCAACCCTTATCTCTTCTATTTCGGCCTGCTGATTGGGGCAAGTGTTGGAGGCAATATCACTCCTATAGGGGCATCTGCGAATGTGGTCGCCATGGGTATCACCAGACAACACGGGTATCCAGCAAAGTTCTGGGATTTTGTGAAGATAGGGCTGCCTTTCACGATCGTCAGCGTGCTGGCAAGCAGTCTCTTCCTGTGGTTCGTGTTCGCGTGAGAGAAATCATTTGTCATCCACAGTGAACAATGTGGAGTCATGCACATCAAAGAGCTTTATCCTTGCGCCTGCATCCAGCCAGCCATGGGCATAATTGAGTGCAGCAAAGGCCAGCACCATATCCTGCTTCTCTTTATAGAAATGCTTGGCATCCTCATAGTAGCGTGTCGCCATGTCCAGGAAATCGTGGGCCTGCTCATGCTCTTTTGTCCCTTTCTTATGGACAATCTTCACTTTCTTCAGCGCTTTGCCTGTTATCTCAAAATACTTCTCCAGTTTCTTCAGCGGGATGGTGTTCTCCATGCTCATTCGAACCAATAGCTCTTTCCGTCGCTGTCAATCACGACAGTGCCGTCATAGTCTGTCCTTCGTGTCTCTATCTTCAGCTGCTGCAGCT
>CAZTOO010000097.1:0-4803 GCA_964615215.1 uncultured Methanosarcinales archaeon | reverse complement strand
TGATGCAAGTAAAAATGAGTACCCTGGACCATTCAACTTTAAGGACAATACACAAATCTGCTGTATAACAGGCATAATCCAAGATGACGATACACAATCCACCGGCTAACCAGGTAGAAACCTTTATATAGTCGATAAGCATAAAGAAAATCATTAACAGTCATAAAAGAGGTGTTGGCATGAAGAAGAAAGCAGACAGCCTGTCCATGAACATCATCGTGGTGGCTGCTATCGCATTGCTCATCCTGGTAGTGATGGTAGTGATCTTCACAGGACAGATAGGCGGCAAGAACAAGCAGATCAATCTCTGTTCCACAAACAACGGCCAGTGCATGGACAGGGAAGAGGCAAAGACAGCATGCGTAGGAGAATTCCAGAAAGTGAATGAATTCTATACCTGCCTGAAAGATGACCAGAAGACCAGAAATTATGATGAGGTATGCTGCCAGACCATCATACAGAACTAAACTTTTTTCATTACTTTTTTAAACTCTTTTCTTTTTTCCTCTTACTATGATAGTCCTGGGCATAGAGAGCACTGCACATACCTTCGGCATGGCTGTTCTTGAACATAAGGGAAAAGAGACAAAAGTCCTTTCTAATGTCATCGATGCTTTCAAGACTGCAAAAGGAGGCATGATCCCCTACCAGGTCGCTGACCATCATGTGGAAGTCTGCAATACTGTCCTTGAGAACGCCCTGACAAAGGCAGGCATCACTATAAGACAGGTTGATGTCATTGCCTATTCCATGTCTCCTGGATTAGGCCCTGCCTTGAGGATAGGCTGCATGGTGGCAAGGACTCTCCATGCAAAATACGATATTCCTGTGGTAGGGGTGAATCACTGCATCGCGCATCTGGAAGTGGGGAAATTGGCAACAAAAGCAAAAGATCCTGTGCTTCTGTATGTCTCAGGAGCAAACACCCAGGTCATAGCGTATGCAGGAAACAGATACAGGATTTTCGGGGAGACTCTGGATATAGGCGTAGGCAACCTTTTAGACGTATTCGCACGCGATCTTGGCCTGGGTTTTCCAGGAGGCCCTCAAGTCGAGAAGCTTGCTCTTATCTCAAAGAACTATATCGAGCTTCCTTACTCAGTCAAAGGCATGGACATCGCCCTGGGAGGCATACTGACCAACCTTAAGCAGAAGAGAGAGTCAAGGAGATTCAAGAAAGAGGACTTATGCTATTCTCTGCAGGAGACAGTGTTTGCCATGCTCATGGAAGTGGCAGAGAGGGCAATGGCGCATATAGGGAAGAAAGAGCTTCTTCTGGGTGGGGGAGTGGCATGCAACAAACGTCTCCAGGAGATGTCCCACACTATGTGTAAAGAAAGAGGAGCAGAGTGCTTTGTGCCTGAGAATCAGTTCCTGATTGACAACGCAGCCATGATAGCCTTCAACGGCCTGCAGATATGGAACGCCAGGAAAAGAGGGCTTGCGATGGACGAGATAGTCGTGGATGCGTATGAACGAACAGATGAGGTGGAAGTAGATTGGTTATAAATGGAGGTAACATTCTTTGTTCTTTCTTTTCCCCAGTTTAATAGTTCTCGCAACAGAAGCTGACTCTTCAGATTCGTCGTCTTCATGAGAATAGACATTGCACCATACGCACTATCCGAAGAGTAGGCCTGGGAGAGCAAGAGCAGTTAGCGTGAGGGACTGGCAACAACGACGCAGGCCGAGGGAATTGAGCAATTAAGAGGGCTCGACTGAACGCAGTGAAGGAGACCCTCATGTTTAGTTCAAACCTTTCTTAAAGGTTTGATTCAAAACGTTTATAAACCCAGGCAGCACTATATCATGGAGAGGTAAGCCTATGGGAATAAAGGATTTTTTCACACTGAAGATTTTCAGGGACTTCAGGGAGAAGAATGACAAGGACCTCAAGACAGTCAAGACGAAACTTGCTGAGATTGAGGATGAGATGGAAAAGGAGAAGCAGCTCCAGTAGTCCCACCATGGCACCGCTTTCCTTTCTTACAGCGCTCAAAAAGACGCTTGATATATTCAAGAAAAACATAGGAGCATTTACGCTCCTTATCTTCTCTGACGTGCTTTTCGTGATGATCTTCGGCCGTTTCCTCTGGAGCTTCATAGCAAAAAAGCTCTATCCGATGGTGGGGGACATGCTGATTGTGCTGAACCAGAACACACAGGCATCTCCTCTTGAGGTATTGATCTCATCCACAAATGTCAACAGGAGGCTTGTGGCACAGCAGCAGCTCCAGGGCCTGCTCATGGACATAGCGAAATGGGTGTTCCTTCTTGTGCTGGGGACATTGGTGCTCTGGATAGTGTTCCAGGGCTTTGATTACTGGTGGCTGAAAAAGAGGTCTAAGGAGAAGTTCGACACCAGACTCTTCGTCAGGCAGTTCGTGGTCGACAACACGTTCTACTTCATGGCAATATTCCTCGTGGCAGTGATGTTCGGCAAATTGTCAGTGCTGCTTCCTCTTGCCCTTTGGCAAAAAAGCATGCTGACCCTAGGCTTTCTCATAATAGCGTATCTTGTCCACATGGCATTCCTCTCCTACGCCTACATGGGAAAGGAGAAGCACATGATACGGAAACCGTTCGTGCGGGGATTCCGCTGGCAGTTCATCTTCATGTGGCTGATTGTTGGGGTCTTCATCTACATGATTGACCTCTTCACCCGCCTCCTGTTCTTCAACCAATGGGCATTGCTGATCATTGGGGTGTTCATAGTCTTCACTGCCTTCAATCTCGCAAAGCTCTATGTCATGCAGACAGCAGAAGCTATGCTTGAAGAGAAGAAAGAAAGGAAGAAATAAGGAAAAATAATCAGGCAGCTTTCCTGTAGTCCTTCTCTGTGTCACCTGAACGCTGGTATTTTCTTTCGAAGTGCGACTTCATATAGTTTATAGGATTCTTGATGATATTGACTTTGTCTTTTTCTGTGAAGTTGGTATCCTCTTTGACCAGCTTGTCTGCAATGGATTTGCTGAAATCAAAATCATTATCCAGGATATGCCTTTTGAGATGATAGGCACTATATAACTCCCGGTCTTCACCGACCTTGATATTCTGATAGAAATTGAAGAAACTGTTCATGCCTTCTCTCTGAAGCAGACCATACATCTCATCCTCAGAACCGACAACATTCCTCTTGAGAAGATTGTTAAGGTATTCTTTAAGAAAGGTTTCTGCCTTTCCCTTAGATATCTTCTTCCTGTATTCCTTTCCTGAAGCAGAGGTTGCAGTTCCTATAAGATGGTCATCATACGTCTCAATATACTGCTGTGCTGCCTCAACAATCTTTTCCCTGGAAGCGCCTACTGTAGGGTATTTTATAGAACCCAATGATTTCTGGTGAGCAGCTTCGTGGTCTGTGAAAAGGTCCTGCCATTCTTTGTTATTATCCCAGTCAAAGATTTTCTTCAACGCATCATAGGCAGTATCAGCATCATGCTTCTCTGGTTTTTTTTCACTCATCATAGGCACCTCTGAATAATAAGCACTATGAGAGCACGAGACTTAATAAATGTTGTGGAGAAAAAGAAAGTGAAGAAAAGAAGAAAGAAAAGAAGGTTTAGATTGGGTCTGAATCTCTGTAGGCTTGCTGTCCAATCTTGTTAAGGACATCTTCAAGACCTGTATAAATCCTATGCCTGTCTTCAGGTTTCAATTTCAGGTCTGTTACGACTTCATCAGCCAATGTTTCCTTCTCTGCAGGAGTCAGACCTTTTACCTTATCATCTATGACTGCACCGACATAAGCAGCCTCATCACCAGCTTTCATTGAGGAATATAAAGTGGTGGCGACAGAGATAACGCCCTCTTTCTGCATAGTTTCATAGAGGTTATCCACACTGGTCTTTTGCTGCTCTGCAATCTTTTTCAGGAAACCATCAACCATCTGTCCTGCCTGTCCGGCATTGATTTTAGTCCTATAACCTTTTGTACTGGCTTTCGGACCGCTGTCAGTCTCATCCTGTATTTTAAGAATATAGTTGACGAGACTGTCCCTAATCTGGTCCCTATTCATACC
This sequence comes from uncultured Methanosarcinales archaeon, assembly GCA_964615215.1. Lineage (GTDB taxonomy): Archaea > Nanobdellota > Nanobdellia > Woesearchaeales > CAZTOO01 > CAZTOO01. The sequence goes on along the minus strand of CAZTOO010000097.1, from coordinate 785 downwards.
TACAGTACTGGCACCGCCAAGACTTGTGAAGTAGAGAGATACTGCCTTTTCGTAATCAGTGTTCAATTCCTTTGTGTCAGCATTGTACTTGACTGCATCCTTAATCTCAGGTAGTGTTACCATGTTGTTCTCCCCCTTTGTTCCCTCTATTGGGTTTAACAGTAATCTAAGTTATGCCATAGTATGTACGCCCATCTATATAAAGGTTTCGTTTAGATACCACCTGTAAGTAACAACATAATGGCCCTTATCGTTAATAAGAGAACAAAAAAGCCTGAGAACGTTATAGAGCATAAGGAAAAGTGCGAAGGGAGGGATTCGAACCCTCGAACACACTAAGTGACAGGATATCTTAACACCGGTACAACCGATGCTGTCGTTGTGCTCTTAAGTCCTGCGCATTTGACCAGGCTTTGCTACCTTCGCAATCCAAGAAAGAGCTATCTGCTTTAATAAAGGTTTCTATCAAACCTTTTCAAAAGGTTTGATCCAAAGACAAGGGTTTCCCTCGCTTCGCTCGGTCAAGCCCTTTCAATCGGCTCCCTTTGCTCTTAGGGCTTTGCTCCCAAGCCTACTCTTCTTATTCGTCGTATTCAGTAGATGCATATCTCTTATAGGGACCATCTGAAGAGTAAGCTTCTGTATAAGGGCCATTATCATCAGGAAAAAAAGAAGAGAGAAAAAGAAAACCTGGACTATAGCCCAATGAACCTGTCAATATCTCTTGCCACTGCCCTCATCTCATCCATGCTTCTCTCCATATCCTTCCTTATCTCCTCGACAAG
>CAZTOO010000096.1:4514-4815 GCA_964615215.1 uncultured Methanosarcinales archaeon | reverse complement strand
TCTATACACTTTTATGATACTTGTTTAAATACTACCACCACTTAGTAATAACAATCTTCGGAATATCCAAAGATTAAGATCAGAATGCATTGATACTTTCATGGGGGCTGAAAAAATGATACCGAAACGCGACATGATGATTATCACACGTCTGAGACAGAACGCTAGGGAGTCTTTGACAGACATGAGCAGGAAAACGTTAGTGCCTATTTCTTCCATCTATGATAGGCTACAACAATATACAGGCGGCCTTATCAAGAAACACACTTCCCTGATCGATTTTAGCCTGCTGGGGTTCCAT
>CAZTOO010000096.1:0-4504 GCA_964615215.1 uncultured Methanosarcinales archaeon | reverse complement strand
AATATAGCATTGAAAGTCCCGAAAGAGCAGAAGGAGGCGCTCAGAGACTTCCTGGAGAAGAGCCTCAATACGAATTCCCTTTATAGGATAAACAACGGCTATGACTTCCTGGTGGAAGGGATATTCAGGCATGTGAAGAATCTCGAAGAATACTTGGAAAAGCTTGAAGACAAATTCACCATTGAGCAGAAACAGGTCTACTACATCATCGAAGACCTCAAGAGAGAAGACTTCATGAATGATGAGAAGCTGCTTGATGTGGTAGTGGGCAAATAGAGAATAACCAAAAGAAAATTCGAAGAGTCCGAAACCTTTCCGAACACTCCTGAAAAAAACGGAAATCTTCCGGACAAAACCACAAAAACTTCGGAAATCCCGTAAATATCGAACATATTTCCAGGAAACGCATATAAAACACAGAAACGTAGTAACTTGGTAGGGAGAGGCAACAAGAAATTGTTGTCAAAACACATCATCTCGCAACTTAGCGAGAGCTATGGAGGAAATGCCAATGGGAAGGGGCTCATTAAGCTCATTACAGCCAATCAAGGGCTTCAGGGACAATACTGGCCAAGATCTTAAAGTGATGAGATTTGCGAGCAATTCATTATCGGCATTATTCCAGAGCTATGGTTTCTCAGAAATCGAGACCCCTATCGTTGAATCGCTTTCCACTTTCGGAGATAAGATAGATGTGAAGCCCGAGAGGGCAGAAGAAATGTTTATCTTTAACATTGATAATTATCTCGACCATAAGAAGATAAGTTCTGAGGATGTTGTCTTACGGCCAGAAGGGACTGCCCCTGTATGCCGGTATATTGCAAACCTTTTGCTTGAAGAGAGGCTGGAACTTCCTGTCAAGGTGTTTTATGTAACACCTATGTTCAGAAACGAGTCAGTAGATTCGCTCACAGACACAAAAACCAGAAGCTTTTACCAGGCAGGTGTCGAATGTTTCGGAAGCGCCGATGTCGGTGCAGATGCTGAAATCTTTGATATCTCAGTCAAAGGCCTTGAAAGTTTGGGATTCAAGGGGGATGTCCAGGTAAGAATCAGTGACAGTTCCTTGTATGAAAGCCTGATAGAACGCATCATGGGGATGAATCCTCAGTTTGACAGGAAAAAACTCAAAGGAACATTAAAGGAGCCTATTGATGATTTATCCAAATATAGAGCCTTGTCTAATCAGGAAAGGGCGGACACTGTAAGGAAACAACTGGATACTCTTATCGATGAGTTGAATCTGGCAAAAGAAGAGCGGGCAATCATAGATTATATGAGCTCATTCATAGGCAAGAAAGAAGATTTCAAATCAAGTTGCAGCATCTTGAAAGGCTATTCTGAAAAGATGGATGCTGCTGTCGAAAGGCTTGTCTCTCTTGCCGATTGCCTTGAGTGCTTAGGGACACAGTACCGTATCGATCTTGGTGTGGTCAGAGGCCTTGATTTCTATACAGGTCCGGTTATGCAGACTGATGTCATACTCCCAAACGGAAAAGTGATTGCTGAAGTGGCAGGAGGCGGCAGATATGACAAATTGGTAGGCAGATTCCTACAGGAGAACGGGATTGCAGGGAAAGAGATACCTGCAACCGGCTTTGCTTATGGCATTGAGCGTGTTGCGAAATCCCTTATTGAAACAGATTCCTTGCTTAATCTCAACAAGAAAACCATACCTATGTATGTGGATGACAAGGCTGCAGATTATATTATCTATGGCGGAAACAGGGTTGATAGGTTGAGGAAGGCTACAGCGTTGAGGAAACAAGGGTATAGGGTTGACACAGACTTCATGGCGAGAAATCAAGAACAAATCTTGGAGTACGCGTCCAGGATGAGAATAGAACCACTAAAGGCAGAGTGAGAACATGCTAGAACATATACTCGGGGAGACAGGCCTGTATCTTGAGGAGAATTCATTGATACCTCAACCATGCCCTTTCAGGACATATCAAGGATTCAATGTCAGCAGAATCGAGCAGGAGCCGATAGAGCAGATTCAGAGCTTTATCGCTGCAAAACGGCTGCAGGAGTATAATCTTGCCACTTTCGGAGAACCTGGGGTTTTCATAGCATTTATCGCAGGAATCTTTGAGATAATGAATAAGGCAGGCATAAAAGAAGTCCTCAAGACCTATACAATAAATTCAGCAAAGGAAGAGAGAAAGAAAAGCCTATTCATGGAGATTGGTGACGCTTTCGGACTCAGTATGAAAGTGTATACCACTACAGACCTCTGGGACGACAGAAGATATTGGGACTGTCTTCAGCAACTCTTCGAGAAAAGGACATTTACTTATGAGGGATTGGTGGAAGATACGTGGAGATACCTACGTTCGGACAGGAGTGAGACAAAGGAGCAGGTGCTCTCGAGGCTGGATTCTTTCATCAAGCTGAAGGACTTGCCAGAGGAAATCATACATATTCCGGATTTCATCTTAAACGGGTATGGAGATTATCCAGCTACACTTCTCTATACTCCTGCAGAGGTCGCTGAGGCGTTCTATCTAAAAGAAGCTGATGGTGTCAATCTTAAATTGGGGCCTGCGAAGGAACGGTCTTATGATGACGCCTACATCAAATACTTCATGAACACAGTGCATACGATCCAGCCGGTAGCTCTAGATTCAAAGAAAGATGAACCCCTTACCGTCACACCCTATATTGCAAAAGCATCGCAGAAAGACAGGCTTTACTTCGGGGATTCGCTAGAAACGGTGCAGCAGAAGATGCGCCAAGCCCAGGATATCAGCTATATGACGACGATGGACGGGGAAACAGGCATTGTATTGAATCCCGTGCTTGAGAAAGCGATATGCGTCGCTGAAAGCGCTGCACATAATCCCTTATGTTTCAGAGGCATCACTATCCATTCAGGAAGGGAATTAATCGGAAACTGGGATGTTGTGAAGGATACTCTCCTTGACGTGCTTCCAGACCTTGTACACCAGAACATTACTGGGCACTATGCGTGTCAGGGGTGAATGACGATGGCAAAACAGACCAAAATAATCAGATTGGACTACGCAAGCGTGCCTGTCACTATACCTTTAAGGCTGATGCGGAAGGTTGGTCTCTCATCAGAGAACATCAATCGTTATCCAGTCGAAGAAATAGAAAGATTGCGTCAGGCCATTGCAAAAAAGGAAGGGGTATCAAAGCATAAGATCTGTCTGTTTAACGGGCTTGATGAAGCTATAGATATCGTCACGCGTGTCTATGGCAAGACAATCATGATACCAGTGCCAACATTTTCCCAGTTTGAGATTGCAGGAAAAAGGAATAATTCGAACATCATCACTATCAATGCGTTGTCTGGCGACAACTATTCTCTGGCGTTTGAGGACAATCTTTTGGCGCAGCCCTCACTGGTATGGATATGTAACCCCAACAATCCGACAGGAGATATTATCAGCCAAGATGTTATCGTCGATATAGTCAAACGGACAAAAGCGATGGTTGCTGTCGATGAGGCATATTACAGGTTCTCAAAGATAACAATGAAAGCGTTTATCGATACGTATGACAACCTCCTGGTCCTGAGAAGCATGTCAAAGGACTATGGCATTGCAGGATTACGTATCGGATATGTGATATCCCATCCGAGAAATATTGCTGCGCTGGAGGCTTTGCGGCAGCCGTTCAACATCAATGTTCTTGCGTGCCTCTTGGGGAAAGAACTCTTGAAGTATGAGGCTTATTTTGAGAGAGAGATTGAAGCTCTCAAACTGAGGAGAGACGCGTTCATAAGCAGGGCAAGAGCACTTGGATATTCCATCAGAGACAGCTGCACCAACTTCTTTTTGATATCTTTCCCTTCGCAAAGAGAGGCAGAACGATTCTATAATTATCTCAGACGCAATAACGTTTTGACCTTACCGTCATGGAACGATGAATTCTCCTGTGTGGGGAACACCTCTATTAGGATGTGTGTAGGTACCTCGGATGAGATGGATGCTGTCTTATCCATCCTTCAGGGATACGACGGCCTTGTAGTTTGATTATCTTGAGAGACCTGCTATCAGAACAGTTGGACAGTCTTTATTAGCTTCTCTCCCTCACTCACTACCATCACTACGTGTTCTCAGGCTTACGAATGCAAAGGCTTACTCATCCGCAGCATTCTTTTGGCACTTCGAATTCTTTTTCTGAGAAGATGATCTCTTCGCATTGAGAGATGGCCTTCTTACAGATGCCTTCCATATAGATATACTTCCCTTCAATCTCTTTGCTCTGTATCGAGGAGCCATATCTTGCTTTTTCCCTTTCATCGACGTCTGAATGTGCACCTTTCTCTTTGTAGACCATGATTCTGTCGATGAAGTCGTCATCGTATTCTACCAATCCTTTGTCTTTTGCGTATCTGAGGAAGGCGGCTGTGCATTTCTGGCTCCTGCTTTCTATGCCGAACTTTGCCAAGATCGCCAACGCGCAGTAATACAGCGTGTAGAACCATTCTTCAGGGATCTTGTAATCAAAACCTTTGTCCTTATAGAAGCTGCAG
>CAZTOO010000095.1:2057-4831 GCA_964615215.1 uncultured Methanosarcinales archaeon | reverse complement strand
AGGAAGGGATTGGATCTTGACAGCATGAGCAATGAAGAGCTTCTCATGCTCTTCAGCAGCGCCCTCATCAGATAATTCAGAACCTCAGCACTTCCATGGTCCTGGCGATGTCTTTCTCGTCAATCACGAACAGCGTGTCAGTCCAGCAGCTCATTGACTCAATGATGTTGATGCCGTGCTGCGCCATCCGTGAATAGAGGTAGGCGATCACTCCTGAGGTGTCCTCGATCTCTTCAGGACTCTTGATGATGATCTCTGCCAGCCCTATCCGTTCAGAGACAATCGCTTTGAACGTCTCCCTCACCTCCTCGGCAAAATCATCAGACGTTATGAGGGTGATGTTGTGCGAGCCTTCAACGATGTGGAACACTTCAAAGCGTTTTCTGACATGTTTCTCCAGCTTCATGAACATGTCATAGTACTCTCTCTTCTCGATGATGAACACCGCTATCTTATTGCGTATCTCCAGCTTGCTCTTCTTCAATATGCGCCTCACTTTCTCCTCATTGGAGACCTCGGTCCGCATCTTTTCCTGGAGCCTCCTGCAGGCTACCAGGATGGCATCAATGCTTGTCTTCTTAGAAATGCCCAGTTCCTTGGCGATTTTTCTTGAGAGCGCTGAGAAATTCACAATATCCTCCTTCAGGCAGTCCCTTATGGAAGGATGCAGCATCACATACTCCTCAGTGAGCTTTGCTGTGTTGAACTTTTTCTGTCTTTTCATGGTATCCCTAAATTAGACAACATTGTCTGAAATAGGATATATTTAAACATTTAGTTGCTTATGCCCTGCCTTGCAGTCTTTCAGTACTGTCTACCTCTTGTCTTCCTGAATACAGACAATCCGAAGAGTCAGCTTATGTTGCTTCTGCAGTTAAACCTAGGGCCTCAAGCTCTAACAGAAAAAGCACCCCCACATTCCTCTTCGGATTCGCAGTATCCTGTAGAAGTTCTTCCCACAAAAAGAGCACAAAAACAAAGCACACTCCATATTCGTTACTACTTTAGAATACAAAAACTTTATAAATCACTGAAGAATACCTGTGCCATCAGATTAAGAATAATTAATGAGGGTGATGAAAGGATGAAAAAACTTGTGGTTGTATTCTTGGCATTATGCCTGTTGGCGATACCGGTTCTGGCTGATTTTTCAGAGATTGCAGTCAAGGACGCTGCAGCCAACAATCTTGAGCTTAAGGCAACAAAGGGCGGCAATTATCTCATCAAGGAAGGCGGCCTTAACTTCAGGAACAATATCCTCTCGGCAGGCCTGATGTGCCAGGCTGGGGAATACATCAGCTTCCATAAATGCCTGGACAAGGATGATACTGTCTGTGAAGAGCTGCTGTTTGCAGACCTCTGGATGAAGGCAGACGAGAGCAATCTCCTGTTCTACAAGGACTATGCGCTGACGAACACAGGCGAATACTGGTCGACATACAAGTGCTGGGGCCCTATGGTACCTAAAGAAGAGACACCTTTCGAGCCTATGACAGGATGTGCGATAAAGATCAAGGAAGGCGAGAAGGTGACTATCCAGTTCCAGGAGGCAGACCCTGACTCAGACAAGCTTTCAACAACCTATGATTTCGGCGCCATCACCGGCAGGGTAGTGGACTTGGGCAACGGCCAGTTCCAGTTCAACACCCAAGTAGGGGATGCAGGGAAATATCCTTTCAAGGCAGTGACTGACGACGGTTCATTGACTGACAGCACCCAGAACTGCATCGAAGTGGAGAAGATCAATAGGCCCCCGCAAGTGAGAGGCCAGACTATCATAGAATCAAAGGAAGGCGACATTGTAAGGCTGGATTCCTCATGCTATGACCCGGACGGAGATGCAACAACCATTGCCTTCGCCGGCTGGATGACTGAGAATTTCAAGCAGACAGGCTATGATGATGCAGGGGAATACACTGTGACAGTGACCTGCACAGACATCTTCGGGGAGACAGGCACTGCAACACTCAAGATAGTGGTTGCGAACAGGAACAGGCCTCCAGTGATTACCTGGAAGCAGATCCCATAAGCCTGTTTTTTCTTTTTTTCATTCTCTTTCGGTGTTCCTATGAAGTTTCAAACAATCGCGCTCTTGATGCTGTGTTTCCTTGTTCTTGCTGCGTTCAGCACTGCGCAGGAGACTTCTCTTGAAAGCATCACTGTCTCTTTAGAGCCTCTGCCTCTGCAGAATGAAAGCATCAATGCCGCGCAGTCTCAGCAGGAGAATGCAGGGACACAATACTATCCTCTGAGACTGCAGCAGATCCTTGACAACTATGCGCAGCGCCATTATCTCATCACCTCTGCAGAGGCTGCCTCACTGCCTAAGTTCGAGATGATCAATGAAGGCCATTACCTGGTGTATGTCATTGCGGGAAAGACAGCATCCCTCTCGTTGGCAGGAAGCGACCCTGACAGGGACATAGGTCCAGCAGGAAAGCTTATCTGGGTGTATGTTGAGCCTTTCGACAGCAACGGCCAATGGGCCACAGACCTCAATGATGTGGGAGTGCATGATACGTTAGTGACACTGAGCGACGGAGAGCTCCAGGATTATCTGCGCATCACTGTCCTGGTGCTGCGCCAGAATGACCCACCCCAGCTGACTCCGGTGCCGGACATGACAGTCACAGCAGGCGACTTTGTCACCATAAACGTCCAGGCGAAGGATCCTGACAACGACCCCTTGAAAGCCTCAGTGGCAGGATTCATGAGCTCAAATCCCTATAGGACTAGTGCAGATGAGGTAGGAGAGCATATTGCATTGGTGACAG
>CAZTOO010000095.1:0-2047 GCA_964615215.1 uncultured Methanosarcinales archaeon | reverse complement strand
AATGTCCATATCTTTGTCGTGGCAAGGCCAGAAGAGCCCAAGGACTACACAGAAAGGGTCTATATTGTGGATACAGACAGGAAGCCTATGAATCTTGTTGATTATGTCATAGACAGGCCAAGGGATACCAATCAGAGTTTCAGGACAGTGGACTATGTTGTGGACCACCCAAGACAGCAGCCTGAAGTGGCAGTGCCGAAAGAGACCAACCTTATTGACTATCTCGTCTGGCATACGAGACAGGCTGTGCCTGCAGATGCAGTGACTGCCAACCAGCAGCAGAGCATTATGGTATATAGGTAACTTTTCTCTTTGTCCTGCTCTTTTTGTTGTTCTTATTCTCTTATCATCTTCTGTTTTCCAAACATTTATATACTAGTTATAACTATATTAGTAGCCTTATTAGTATACTGGAATACCAATTAGAAACCTTGCCCACACAGCAGGAAAGAGGTGACAGAGTTGTACGATTTCATTAATGAGGACATCAAGGCAGAGAAGATGAGCTCCATCAGCATGATGGAGCATGAACATAAGGGATTGCTTTCCCGCATTTCTACCTGGTTCTGGGAGTTCAGATAAGTATTAATACTATTTCATCTCAATAAGCTGCATGCACAAGACATGGCTTATTTCCCTCCTTATCCTTTCTTCCCTAGTTCTTGCTTCGTGCGTATGCAGCAGCGACTATGCGCCAGTCTGCTCAGAATACGGCATAAGCTACAAGAATGCCTGCCTTGCAGAGAAGGATAATGCTGCCATCGCCTATGAAGGTGTCTGCAGGGAAGAAGTGAAGGAGGCTCCTGCACCAGCAGAGGAGCCACCTCAAGCGCCTCCTGCAGCCATAGAGATTGATCCGGAAATAGCGACAGCATGCCAGCAGGAGGACCAGTTCGAAAGGAATTACTGCATAGAGCAGAAGGCAAAGGAGAAGAAGAACATCCAGTACTGCAACATTATCGACAACGACGACCAGCGCTTTCTCTGCCTTGCAAAGGCGACAGAAGATCCCACCTACTGCCATAAGGTGTGGCATCCAGGCCTGAGAGATGCCTGCCTGCTGGATTTTGCCCTTCTCAATGATGATGTGAACACCTGCCTGAAGATCCAGGAGCTGATGAACAGGTACGGCTGCATAGACAGAATCTCCGAGCAGACCTATGACAAGACAGTATGCGCCTACATCGACAAGAGCATCACCATAGGCCCGAAAAACTTCTATGAGGAATGCATGAACAGGCAGCAGCAGCCTGGATTTAAATTGATCAATGAGAGTGAATCGTATGGGTGAAAAGACTATTCTCGGCTCAGGGGCAGAGGCAGTCATCTATAAGGAAAAAGACTCTGTCGTCAAGGAACGCATAGGCAAATCCTACAGGATCAAAGAATTGGATGAGAGGCTGAGGCAATTCCGGACAAGAAGAGAGGCAAAAGTGCTTGAGAGAGCGGGAGCAGCAGGCATCCTTGTCCCGGGCATAAAGAAGATGGATGACAGACAGATGGTGCTCAAGATGGATTTTATCGACGGCCAGAAGCTGAGTGCAGTGTTCGAGAAGATCGACTACAAAAAGTATTCCAAAGAGATCGCAGACATTGTTTCCAGGCTCCACAAGGCAGGCATCATCCATGCTGACCTCACCACATCAAACTTCATCCTGAAGGAAGGGAAGCTCTACATCATTGACTTTGGCTTATCGTTCTTCTCAGACAAGGAAGAGGACAAGGCAGTAGATCTGCATTTACTGAAACAGGCGCTGGATTCAAAGCATTACACTATTGCGAAAGAATGCTTCAAGATTATCAAACAGCACTATCCTGACAAGGCAGTATGGAAGAGATTTGAGAAAGTCGAGTTGCGCGGCAGGAACAAGAAAGGCTCATAGATCATCCTTCTTAGGCATCTCCATCTCGTCACTTCCTGAAGTATGCGTCCTTCCCTGGATGTTCTCTTTCGTAATCTCATATTTCGGCTCTTCCTCCTCGCTGACAGCTGTAAGCTCTTCCTCCTCTTTCTGGACTGTCTCCTTGCTGGCTAGAATCTCCTCCA
>CAZTOO010000094.1:0-4895 GCA_964615215.1 uncultured Methanosarcinales archaeon | reverse complement strand
CCGAGAGGCAAGCAGCGGCAGTGTTGATGACGATGAAGACGCTGTGATTATGCTGTTCCGGGGAAACCTTTTTAAGACTCTTCCTTTCCAAGCCTGTTATGATACCTCAAGACTACATCTCAGAGCTCTATGCAGCAATCCTCAAGAAGAAGCTCTCCAAGGATGCCCTAGCTTTATTGAAAGTGAGGCTCTGCAAGAAATACAAGCTGAAGGAGATACCAACAGATATCCAGCTCTACCTGACTGACCCTGACCCTCAGATAAAGAGATATCTTCTGACAAAACCAGTAAGAAGCATTTCCGGAGTCATCCCCATCGCCATCATGACCAAGCCGGACAGATGCCCTCATGGGAAATGCACGTTTTGTCCAGGAGGTCCTGGTTCTGCTTTCGGTGATGTCCCTCAATCCTATACAGGAAAAGAGCCTGCGTCAATGAGAGGCATGAGAGCCGGATGGGACCCTTACATCCAGGTCTTCAATAGATTGGAGCAGTACGTTGTTCTGGGGCATGTGCCTGAGAAAGTTGAGATCATCGTGATGGGCGGCACAGTGATGGCTGTCAAAGACAATTACATAGAAGAGTTTGCCATGTATACCTATAAGGCGATGAATGACTTCTCAGACCAATTCTATAGGGAAGGCGTGTTTGATATCGATGTCTTCAAGGAGTTCTTTGAGATGCCAGGAGATGTGCATTCGAAAGAGAGGGTTGGGAGGATACAGAATAGATTGAGGGCATTGAAGAAGACCTCCACTTTAGAAAATGAGCAGAAGAGGAACGAGAGAAGCAACATCAGGTGTGTTGGCTTTACCATAGAAACAAAGCCAGACTGGGGCTTTGCAGAGCACGGCAACAGGATGCTGGCATTAGGCTGTACAAGAGTAGAACTTGGCATACAGAGTGTCTACAACAAACCTTTGCTTTTGACTGGCCGTGGGCATGGACTTAAGGAAAATATCAAATCTATACGAGAGCTCAAAGACCTAGGATTCAAACTTAATTTCCATTATATGCTGGGACTTCCGGGCGTAAGCAAAGAGAAAGATATTGAAGGTTTCAAACAATTGTTCAGCAATCCTGATTTCAGGCCTGATATGTTAAAGATATACCCGTGCATGGTCATGCCAGGCACTCTTCTCTATGATCAGTGGAAAGCAGGGAAATATCAGCCGTTGAACACTGAAGAGGCAGCAGAGATGATCGCTGAATGTTTCAGGTATATCCCAAAATATTGTCGAGTGATGAGGGTGCAGAGGGATATCCCTACCTATCGTACTGCTGCGGGTGTGGGAAGGACTAACCTCAGGCAGTATGTCGACGAAATCATGAAGAAGAAAGGGATTGTCTCGCAGGATATCAGAGCAAGGGAGATAAAAGGAAAAATTCCTAAAGGATTGCTCTATGAAACGATAGAGTATGATGCCTCTCAAGGTAAAGAATTCTTCATCGAAGCAAAGACAAAGGATGATCATATCTTAGGGTATTGCAGGTTGAGGTTCCCTTCAGACTCTCTGAGGAACGAGATTACGAAGAGTAGTGCTCTGTTAAGAGAGCTTCACGTGTTCGGGACAGCGATGGAAATCAAAGGCAAGAAAGGAGTGACGCAGCATACGGGAATAGGAAAGGAATTGCTTTCTCAGGCTGAAAGCATATGCAAGAAGAACAAGAAAGACAAGTTAGTGGTGATTTCAGGCGTTGGCGTGAGAGAATATTACTTAAAGAAAGGATATAAGAGAGAAGGGCCGTATATGGTCAGGCGTCTTTGAATCCCCACTTGTCCAGATTCGTCTTTGCCTTATGGCATTCTTTGCAGAGTGTGCGTAGATTCTTCTTGTCCAGCAATTGCCCGCCTTCCCCTACAGGGATGATGTGGTCGACATGCAATTGTTTCTTCCTGAACTTCTGGCCGCAGATGGAACATCTGTATTTATCACGTTTCAACACAGCTTTCCTTATCCAGAACCAGGAATGCGCCTCATTGAACTCCTGCATGCACTTCTGGGAGCAATAATTTCTCCTGTTCTCAGGCACCTTATTCTCGCAATTTCTGCATATGAGGTTGCCTTCTGCATCCTTCTTATTTTCTATGTCCTTGATGCGGGGGAATCTTGGCATAAGAAAAGAAAGAGAAGAACTCCTTATTATTACTTACTCATAGCGCAGTGCATCAACCGGCCTTAATCGTGATGCTTTGTAGGCTGGGATGATGCCTGCAATTATCCCTACACCGACAGAAACAGCCAACGCCATAAGTACAGCATTCAATGAGACAATGCCTCCTATGCTGCCTCGTGCGAACGGTATGCCTCCTCCAAGAAGTGTTGGCAATGCGCTGGAAAGCATCATGCCGATGATGATTCCGAATAATCCACCAACCAGGCCGATGAATGCTGCGTTGAAAATGAAGATCAGCAGGATATCATGGTTTCTGGCGCCTATGGCTTTCATGATGCCGATCTCTTTTGTCTTCTCCAGCACTGAGGTGAACATGGTGTTTGCCACCCCGACTGCACCTACAATCAGGGAGACTGCTGCAAGCGCTAAGAGGAAAAGGTTCATGGTCTGCATAGTTGCTGCTCTGGTCTCCTGCTCTTGCTGGCGCGACTCCACAGAGAAATCCTTGCTGGAATCGGTGACATGCCTCAGCATCATGAGCCTTTGCTCAATCTTTGCTATGGATGAATCCAGTTGGTCCTGGTCCTTTACCTTGACGATGATGGTGTCATATTCATCATTCGTCTTGTCTGGAATCACCTGATACGCCATCTGGATAGGCATATAGATGCTGTTGCTCTGGTCATTAAGGATGCCGACAACCCTGAAGGCGCTGCCCTGAATCGTGAGCATCTGGTTTATGCCAAGGGGCTTGCTGAAATAAGATGATGCAAGCCTTCCGCCAATCACCACAACATTCTGGTCTGCAGCGTCAAGCATCCTGCCTTCTTTGAGTGTGCTTGTTGTGATTCTGGCCCATACGCTCTGATCAACGCCTGTCACACTCACTCTCCCAGATCTGTCAAGGAAAGAGACATTGACAGTCCCTCTGATCTCTGTCTCGATGAGTGCTATGTCAGGAATGCCTCTCAGTGCCTGGACATCGCTCCTTGCCAGCACCACAGCCTTTGTTGTTGCTCCTCCTCCACCGCCGAAGCCTCCTCTGTCCCCTCCCCCGCCTCCACCGAAGAACATCCCTCCACGTGAGAATCCTGGAGTGATGGTGAGGAGGTCTCCTCCCAGGGCATTCAGCTGGGTATTGATCTGCTGCTGGAGGCCTTCACCCAAAGAGACTATAGCGATCACTGCAGCCACACCTATCACAATGCCTATGATGGTCAGCCAGCTACGCAGTTTGCTGTGCAGCACCATATTGAAGGCGTGCTTGAGGCACTTGCTCAGTTTCATGGCAGTTCACAGATACTTTTTAGCCAACACATTCATTTTTTCTTGCTGCTGAAGATATCTTTCATCTTCGTTTCAGGATTGAGCAGCTTTCGCTTCTGGTAGCGCCTGTAGACTATGAAAAGGGCGATGATCACCACAAGGCCTATGATATACCATTGGTACTGCGAAAAGAAGCTTTGCTGTTGTCTTGCGCCTCTTGCCCCTGCAACGCCTGAAAAGGAGGTGGCATTTGCTCCTATATTCTGAAAGCCTATGTTCACTTCTTTCTCCACCAGCTGCCTTTCTCCCATAGTGTCAGTATAGGCTATCTGCATGAGCACAGTGTTGGCGGAATCAGCAGAGGCAGGCTGAGAGGGCATTGTCTGGCCATCAGATGAAAAATTCCTGCCCATGGTCCTATTTTGGGAGTTCATAGTCCCGCCAATACTGGCAGACTGCAGGTTGAAACTGGCTACTGTATAATCGCCTTTGTTTAAGTTTCCAATAATCATTGAATTGGAGCCAGTGACTCTCCATGCTTTCTGTTGCGGGATGATGACAGAGACTGACGATGCAGGATTGCTCCCTATGTTGGCGATGCTGAATGACATCTGTCCGTTGGCGTTCTCTGAGAACGCAACATCAAAGTCAGTGCCTCCCCCAACATAGACTCCTGCGATGGTAGAGATGGTTGTGCTATCAGCAGTCAACGAGTCTTCATAGGTCAGATAAAGATTCAGCTTATAAAGGCCTGCTGCAGCATTGGTGTCGGGAATCACCTGGTAGTGAATCTCAGCGCTTTTTCCGATGTCGAGGTATTTGATATAGCGGGTGTTGTCGCTTCCTACAGGAAGGATGGCATCATCACTGTTCTCCCAATAAAAGGTGAGGTCTTTTAAAGGGGAATTCCCTACATTGTTGATGACAAAGGTCAGGTTGCTCAGCTTTCCGGGCACTAAGGTTGTCTTGTCGATATGGATGACTTCAGCGTTCGCCTTGCTCTTCACATCTATGTTGAATGTCCTTTCTATTGCAGACTGCTCTCTCATCCCGTCCTGGTACTGCAATACCTTGAATTCGTAGGTGCCTGCTGAGGCATCCTTGTCTACCCTGACTGAGAATTTCACGATTTGGGTATTGATATCCGCCTGGAAGGGCTGTATCGTATCCAGTTTCTGAATGGTATTTAATCCAGAGACTGCCTGGAACGGGTATTCAGGCACAAATTCCAGTACCATATTCTGTGCAGTGCCACTTCCCATGTTCTGCACACCAAGCCTGATATCCACCACTTCTCCTGCAACAGCAGGACTGGGGTCCTGGTTGACAAGGCTGACAGTGACTGCCTTTCCTGTGGGGGAGTCAGCTGCAGCCATCGATGCAACAAGCGCCAGGGTTATTGCGATAATCATCATAAACATCATAGGTTTTTTCATGGGTTTCACCTTCTCTCAGGAGATTGCTCCTGCTTTCGGTCTTGGATTAATCTCTCTCTTTATGATCTGGCCGTC